>CAYPTZ010000451.1:0-3731 GCA_964413395.1 uncultured archaeon
ACGCTTCGCTTATAACACATAAGTGAGAAATGATCAAAAAACTTTAGTCCTACAATTTAGTTATAGATTTTCAATATTTTTTGCAGTAGGGCTAAGAGTTATATATTAATTTTTTAAATATATATTATATTTAAAAGGATGAAAAAATATATGAATGATTTTAATTGGAATTTATATTTATCTAAAGAGTTAACTCTTATTGGGGAAGAAATAGGGTAAGATTTCTCGGGAATGCGAAAATCTGAGAAAATTAAGGTCTTAGCTTAACAAGATCTAACTGATGAAGAATATCGCCATATTTTGGATCGAATAAATATTGAACTTGAAATGGGTGCAAATAATGCTCCTAAGCAACTTTTTTCAGTGGAAATACCAAAAAATAAAAATATTCGAGGGAAGAAAATGGAAGGAAATTTAAAAAAGCAGATAATTGGGGTGTTATAATTGCCGTTGTGGTTTTTTCAGGGATTTTTATCATGAGTTCCTATGAAAAAATTGAAGAGAATCAAATGGGGCTTCTTAGGAATTCATTTACTGGGAAGGTTGATACTACTACTGTATATGAGTCTGGACTTCATATGGTTGGGCTTACTGGTGAATTTATTCTATTTCCTAAGACTATTGAGACTATTTTATATAAAAATGGTGAAGGATCTGATTCAGGCCATCTCACAATAACATCATTTGATGGTATCGACATAAGTCTGGAGATTAGTTTTGACTATAAGTTGATCCCATCTCAAATAGGTGATTTATACACCAACTATACAGAAAATTATGAAGCTAGGTATGTTCAAAAAGGCCGAAGTGTTTTAAGAGATGTAGCGTCTACTTTTAAATCTACGGAATTTATACAAAATCGTACTATGATTGGAAATGTAATGGCAGATAATTTATCAGAAGCCTTTACTACTTTCTATGCTCATGTTTTTAACTTTAATTTGCGTGATATACAATTACCTGAGAATATAGTAGCAGGTTGGGAATCTATACAGCTTGAAATACTGAAACAGCAAGAAGAATTAGAAGCTAACCAAACAGCAATTATTAAAGGCCAAACTGAAAAATATTTGACTGAATTAGCTGCTGAACTGGCCATAATTGAAGCAGAAAATGATGCAGAGGTCCTTTTAATTAATATTCAGGCCCAAACTGAAGCCGTGAATATTACTTTAACTATTGAAGCTGATGCATTAGCTGAATTAGCTGCAACTATGGGATTCAATTCCACTGAAATGCTAGATTATCTTTGGATTCAAGCTATTAGTGAGTTAGATGATGGTGTGGTTATTATTGGAGAAAATACATCCCAAATCATTCTTGATGCGATGTAGTATAATCATTAAGGATTTTCTCATTTTAAAAATGCAAATTCTTGTTTATTTTTTTTTTTATTTTATAGAATATTTTTTCTAAAGAACTCAAAAATAAAATTTAGATATTGCCGTACATTATACTATTTGCAATAAAAAAAAACTATTTCTATTTTTAATTGAAAAAATACCTTTTCTAAAGAGGATCAAGCCATGTCTTCACATAATCAAGAATCAAATGAAAATAATTCCATTGGGCAAAAAATTGAAGAAGAATCTCCTTCTTCTCTTACTAATTCTCCTGTTTCCTCCGATGCACCAACTAAAATCCCTTCAAATGAATATGGGGCAGATAATATTGTCGTTTTAGAGGGTCTTGAAGGTGTAAGAAAACGACCTGCTATGTATATTGGCTCTACTGGTATTAAGGGCTTTCACCATTTAGCTTTTGAAATTATTGATAATTCCATTGATGAAGCATTAGCAGGTCATTGTTCCAAAATTACGTTAACCCTTGAAAAAGATAATAGTTGCACAATTCGTGATAATGGAAGGGGTATTCCTGTAAGTAAGCACCCAACTAAGGGAATTTCTACACTTGAAGTCATATTTTCTTCACTCCATTCTGGAGGAAAATTTGATAAAAAATCCTATAAAGTCTCTGGAGGATTGCATGGTGTTGGTTTAGCTGTAGTAAATGCCTGTTCTGAATGGGCTATTGCGCGAGTTTGTCGTAAAGGTAAGATTTACACAGTTAAAATGGGAAAAGGCCATATTACTGAACAATTAACTATGGTTGAAGGTAAATGTGATAAAAATAAATCTTGGACTGAGGTATCTTTTTATCCCGATAAAGAGATTTTTACCAGTATTCTTCCAGAAGATTTTCGGTTTGATATAGAATATCTTTCTTCTCGTTTACGTGATCTCTCCTTTTTAAATCCAATTGAAATTGAAATAATTGATACACGGGGCGATGAAGATACCCATGAAATGTTTAAACATGATAATGGCACTTCAGATTTTGTTTCTTACTTAAATCAAGCAAAAAAATTGGTTCATCCAAATCCAATTCGTTTTATTAAAGAACGAGATGGAATTATGGTTGACCTTTCTTTCCAATATAACGAGACTTATAATGAGCTCATTCAATGTTTTGTGAATAATATTAATACTGTTGAAGGTGGCACCCATTTAGTGGGATTTAAATCTGCTTTGACTCGAGTATTCAATAATTACATCAAAGCGCATGGAAAAGAATTTAAAAATGAAAAATCCTTAAAAGGCTCGGATATCCGTGAGGGTTTAGTGGCTGTGTTATCGGTTAGTGTTCCAGAACCACAATTTGAAGGTCAAACCAAAACCAAATTGGGAAATCCAGAAGTAAAGGCAATTGTTTCAGAAATTGTTTATGATGAAGTTATGCATCATTTTGATAGTAATCCGAATTTAATCAAACCCATTATTATGAAATCGCTGTTAGCTCAGAAAGCTCGTGTGGCCAGTCAAAAAGCTCGTGAACTTACACGTCGAAAATCCGCCTTGGATGGATTACGTTTACCTGGGAAATTAGCGGATTGTTCCTCCAAAGATCCAAAAGAATGCGAAATTTTTATTGTTGAAGGTGATTCTGCTGGTGGTTCAGCTAAACAGGGTCGAGATCGTGGAACCCAAGCTATATTACCTCTTCGAGGAAAAATATTAAATGTTGAAAAATCACGTTTAACTAAAATTCTTGCTAATAAAGAAATCGCTTCAATGATAAAAGCCATTGGAGTCGGAATTTCTGAAGAAGATGATGATAATGATGATGATGATGATGATGGGGGGATAAAATTTGATATATCAAGTCTTCGTTATGATAAAATTATAATAATGTGTGATGCTGATGTTGATGGTCACCATATTGAGACTTTGCTCCTCACATTTTTCTTCCGATTTATGCGTCCATTAGTTGATGCAGGACACATCTACCTTGCAGTGCCTCCAATTTATAAATTAGTCTATAATAAAAAATTCAAATACCTATATATTGAAGATGATCAAAAATTACTCCAACGTGAACTTTCACTTTTTCAAAAAGAAAACACAATTTCAGATATTTCAAAAATAAAATCTCAAAGATTTAAAGGATTGGGGGAAATGAATCCTCAAGAATTATGGGAAACAACAATGGAACCTTCTAGCCGAACTTTGCATCGTGTGAAATATGCAGATTTTGCTTCAACCGATAATATGTTTTCTGTTTTAATGGGTAGTGAAGTTGAACCTCGTCGGAAATATATTATGGATAATTATAATAAAGTTCAGAACTTGGATATTTAAAATTTCTTTTTTCGTTTTATATCAAGATTTAATCATAACAATAAATATCAATTGAAAGAAAAATGCTATAATGCATATTCTTCAAAATAAATA
>CAYPTZ010000452.1:0-3720 GCA_964413395.1 uncultured archaeon
ATCTCAAAACACATTTCCATACCGTCATAATTATTAAAGAAAACATCATATCCGGCATTTTTTAGACATTCTGAGGCACTTTGAAAAGTCTGTTCGTGGAAGTTCATCTACACTCGATCCCACTTTAATTTAAGAACTTTAATCATATAATAATTTATTTTAATTTCTATTTTTTTAAAAACTGAAATTTGAAATTTCATGAAAAATTTAAAGATATATGCAACAACCTCCAGTTCCAAATTTAAGCCCTCAACAACAACAAGAAGTTGTTCGATATCAACAACTTCAACAATCTTTAGAAATGATTATGCAGCAAAAAGCGACTATGGAATCTCAGATAAGAGAATTAGATTTTGCAATATCTGAACTTGAATCAACCACTGAAGATGCAATTGTATATAAATCTGTTGGAGGAATATTTATTAAAAAAAATCGGAATGAGTTATTAGAAAATAGTAAAGAAAGAAAAGATACTCTTGAAGTTAGAGTGAAATCTATTAATAAACAAGAATCTAATCTAAAAGTCCAATTTGAGTCTCAGAAAAAGAAAATTCAAGAATTATTAGGACCTTCAGGAAGATAATTTTTTTTTAAGGTGAATTATTATTGATATTTGAAGAATATTTTGAACAATGTAAATTATTTTTACCTCAATTCCTAAAAGAAGTTGAAATTAGTACAAATATCGTAATTACTAGTCATATCAACGCTGATCCAGATTCTCTTGCTTCTTCAATCAGTCTAAAATACTTTCTTCATAAACTGTTCCCACAGAAAAATATTTCTGTAGTATTACCTCAAATGAATAAAATAACAGAGAAATTATATAAAGAAATATTGGTTTCTAAAAATAATTTTAAAATTTTAAAATCTTGGCCTAATGACATTGATTTATTGATCATGGTGGATACATCTGATATTAAAATGACGGAATTGCCAAGTGATTATATTGCCAATGAAAATTTATCAAAAATAAAAAAACTAGTTATTATTGACCATCATCTATCACAAATCAAGGAAAATCAAATTAAATCTTTTAATGTTGATACTTTTCTCAATTTAATTTTAGAGAAATATAGTTCTTCTGCAGAAATCATATATACTTTAATTGAAATACAAAATATCATAATTCCTCTTGAAATTATAAAAATTATTCTATTAGCAATCATGACGGATACTGGTCATTTCAGATATGCAAATAGTGTTTCATTAGAAAATACAAAAAAACTCTTGGATTGTGGTAAATTAAAAATATCTGATATAAATTCTTATTTAAATGAACCTATAACTCGTTCTGAAAAAATTGCTAGGATTAAAGGGGCAAAGCGAGTAGAAAAGATATATTATATAAATGATTTCTTAATTGCTTTTAGTCATGTTTCAAGTTATGAAGCAAGTGCATGTAAGGCTTTAATTGAATTGGGATATGATGTTGCTTTTGTTGTTGCAATTGAAAACCAAAATTTCCGGGTTTCTTCTCGAGCAAAAGAATCTGTTATTAGAAAGACTTCACTTCATTTAGGTGAAATATTATCAAAACTTGGACTTTTTTTTAATGGTTCTGGTGGTGGACATGATGGCGCAGCAGGATGTTATGGTATTTTAAAAAATACAGTAAACAAAAAAAAATCAAATACCTTTATGCCGATGATTATAAACCCTATTATGAAATTACTCAAACAAAAATTTGATTGATATCATCCACAACCTTATTTCTTTTTATGTCTTATATTTTTTGATATAGTATGAATCAGATTTCTTCACAAAAAGTGTCGTTTTTATATAAATCAAAAAAAAAAAAAGCTTTAAACGATATAACTTTGGAGATTTCTGAAAATAAATTTATATTATTATGTGGAAAAACCGGCTCAGGCAAAACTTCATTCATACGAGCAATCAATGGTTTGATTCCTCATTTTTACTCTGGAAAATTTTATGGATATTTGAAGGTGATAGGTAGAGATACTGTTGACACACCTCCTCCTCAATTAGCTACGAGAGTTGGGACTGTGTTTCAAAACCCAGAAAACCAACTTTTTGCAATGAATGTCGAAAGAGAATTAGCATTTAGTCTTGAAAATCTTAATTTTCCAAGAGATAAAATCAAAGAACATATTGAGTATGCTGTTTCAGTTATGAAAATTGAACATTTATTGGATAAAGCTCCATTTGAATTAAGTGGGGGAGAACAACAAAAAGTGGCAATTGCATCGATTCTTGCATTAAATCCAGATTTAATTGTTTTAGATGAACCACTTGCAAACCTTGACCCAAATAGTGCATCACAATCTATCAGAATTTTAAAAGATATTCAGATTAAAGAAAAAAAAACGATTATCATTTCTGAACATCGTCTTGAATACGTTTTTCCTTATATAGATGAAATTATTGTAATAGATAATGGAGAAATCGTAAAATATGGTAGCTTATCTTCAATTTTGAATGGTGAAGCAATCTTCAATCTTGGATTGGATTTACCTCCGATAATTATTTGGTTAAAAAAACAGAAGGATCTAAAAATAATTGATTTTATTCCTGATTTAGTAGAGGATCAAATATCAGAAATGAAAAGATTAATCACTCAGATTATGGCAAGTAAACCAAATTCTAATTCAATTTATAACAGAAATGAACATGAAAATAAAAAATCATTGACATTTAATCAAAACCCAATAATAATTTTTAAAAATGTATCATTTTCATACGAAAAAGAATGTGAAATTAACCAAGTTATCAATAATATTTCAATAAATATATATGAGAATGAAATAATTGGAATAATTGGTGAAAATGGGGCAGGAAAAAGTACATTAATTCGTATGATCAATGGTTTAATCAAACCTCAAAAAGGAGAAATTTGGATTCAGAACGAAAATATAAAAAATAAAAATGTTTATGAAATCACTAGCAAAGTCGGATTGATGTTTCAAAATCCAAATCATCAATTATTTCTAAATACTGTTGAAGAAGAATTAGAATTCTCATTAAAAAATTTAAAATTATCAAAAGAAGAAGAAAATTCACGTATTAAAGAATATTTAACTCAACTAAATTTATCTTCATATTCTAAAGAATCTCCCTTTAATCTTTCTGGTGGGGAGAAGAAAAAAGTATCTTTAGCTTGTATCCTTTGTCGAGAACCACAAATTGTTATTTTTGATGAACCTACAATAGGACAAGATGCAACTCAAAAAGCATATTTAGAAAAAATAATCATTAAAATGCATTCTCAAGGTAAAACAATAATTATCGTTTCCCATGATATCGATTTTTTATCTCATATAACGAGCCGAATAATCGTGCTTAAACAGGGTAGAATATACGCAGATAGCACAAAACAAAAGATTCTATCCGATCCTAAACTTCTTAATAGATGTAAAATGGATCGAATTATAATCCATGATATAGTCAATGATATTCACCAGAAAAAACCAGAAATCTCAAAAAATATATTTAATATTGAACAATTGGAGGATTTTTTAACCTAATGTCAATGAAATTTGCTAAATCCTTTAATTTTATGAAATCAGATACTTTTTTTCATAAATTGGACCCTAGAGCCAAAGGAATAATGATTATTTGTTTCATGATTCTAGTATTTTTATTCAATAATCTTATACCATTTATTTTATTAATCCTATTATTAATACCCTTTATTATTGTTTCAAAAACTATTGAAAATATTCTAATGGGATTGAAAGGCCTCAAATTTATTTTTCT
>CAYPTZ010000453.1:0-3718 GCA_964413395.1 uncultured archaeon
TTGAAGAAAATCAAAAAAAAATCAAAAATGTTAATCTTGATAGAACATCATATAAAAGATAATATTACTATAAATTTTAAAATAAAATTGTATATTATTCGGAAAAATTAAATTTTGAAGAATAATTAATTATAAACATGCCTTCAAATAATGGTGAAACATATTATGATCTTTATCCAATTTTTCACCCGAGAAGTATTGTTGTTGTAGGTTTATCTTCCAGAGATCCTAATCACCCTGCTAATGTGATGTTTTCCAAAAATCTTATGGAAATGAAAACAAAAACATATGGAATCGCTTCTCGATCAGATAATATTAATGGAAACGATGTTTATAATTCAATTAGTCAACTTCCTGAAGTACCAGATTTAGCAGTTGTTGCAGTAAGTGCAAAAAATGTAAAAAATGTAATTAAAGAAGCAGCAGAATTTGGAATAAAAGGTGCAATTATCGTTAGTGGAGGTTTTAGTGAGACTAATACTAAAGAAGGTAAACAATTGCAAGATGAATTAGTGAAAATGTGCATTGATTACAATATGCCCTTTTTAGGACCAAATTGCTTCGGTATATACAGCCCCCCTTTAATTGATACACTATTTTTACCATCTGAAAGATTAATTAAACCAAAAGAAGGAAATATTGCAGTTATCACTCAAAGTGGAGGAGTATTAATTGATCAATTTTTTATTAATTGTGCAGAAAGAAATATTGGAATTAGCTCTGCAGTCTCAATTGGCAATAAAGCTATGATTAATGAAGCAATTTTATTGAAATACTTTGAAACAGATAAAAATACTGATGTAATGGCATTTTATTTAGAAGGATTTAATGAAGGAGAAGGTCGTAAATTTATTGAACAAGCACGAAATTCTAGAAAAGATGTTGTAGTTTATACTGGAGGGATGTCAACTTCAGGTAAAGAAGCAGTGAAATCTCATACTGGTTCATTAGCCGTTAATAGTTCAATTATTAGGGGGGCATTTAAGCAATATAGTATTATCAACCCAACTTCAGAACAAGAACTGACTACTTCATTAAAAATGTTCTCAATGATGGCAAATCCTTTTAGAAAATATTCAACTATGGCAATTAGAGGAGATCGAATTGCCGTTTTAACAGTATCTGGAGGTCATGGAGTATTATGTTCAGATTTATTAGAAAAATATGGTTTAGGATTAGCTAAAATAACCGATAAACAAAAAGAAGAAATTGCTTTTTTATTGAATCCAGTTGCTGCTAAACTAGCAGCCTTGAACAATCCAATTGATATAACGGGTTCTGGAACTGATGACGATATTGTAAAAGTGCTAGAATATTTATTTAAAGCCCCAAATATCGAAATGATCTTAATGCTGTTGGTACCTCAAGTACCACAACTGACTATGAATTTGGGAAGAGCAATTCATAGAGTATCGAATAAATACACAAAACCTTTTATTGCTTATGTTCCTTGGACACCAAAATATAATTTAATACGAGATGCGTTAGAATTGCAACATATTCCTTGCGGTCATACAATAGAAGAGACGGTTTTGATGGCTAATGCTATTAAATTAAAGGGTGAAGGCGGAATAAGAAAGAAATTCAGTTGGAATGTTAAAATGTAATTTTTTTTTAACAATTTTTTAAAAAATTTAAAATTTAAATCCTTTTTTATCTAATAAAATTTTTATAGGACAGTTAATTAACTAATATTACCATTTAGCAAATATTCTATATCCAATTGGATAATTTCACATATTATATCCACAACAATAAAAAAAAGAATATTATCATTGTTGACACCCTTTTTTGTATTTGGATAGTGTAGAATATTATGCTGGACACACAATATGTGTCAATTTTAATAAATATATTTGATTCATAGTTCTTTGAAATTTGATTAAAGTAAAAAATAATTTCATAGAAATTAGATATATAATTACAAAGATATTGATTTCATAGCACTTTAAAAGAAATTTCGTTTGAAGGATTGTGAATTCAACTTCTTGATGGAGTAAAAAAATGAAAGTAAAATATGTAAAAAACGAATTTGGAATCATTACTAAGATTGATAACAACCAAACAAAAATTCCTCATAAAAATACAAAAGAACAATATTTAACCCTTAAAAGTGAACAAAAAGAAAATCTTTTTGAAGTTAAAGAGAAAATGAATAAACATTTGAGTTCAATTCAAACAAGATTATTGAATATAAATCTCCAAAATATTTCAAAAGCAATTGATTATTATTTTGATGGTAATGTCAGTCGAATTAATGCTTATCAAGATAACTTATTTAATCAAAGTTTTAAATATATTAGTGGTATATTACGAAATACGACTAATTTAACAACAGAAACAATTAAAAATAAAAACATAACTGAAATTTTAGACCTTATCAAGGAATCGATTATGGAACAAAGAAAATATATTTTGGAAATTCAAGAAACTTCATATGATTTAAAAAGAAAAAACCAGAAATATTCATCAGATTTTTAATTTTTAGAAGCATTATTCAATTTTATATTCATATTAAAATCATTTTAGTAATATTTATTGGAAATATGGATTCATCTTTTTTTATATTTTTTAATTTTAATAGAATTAGTATCTATTTTATTTTTATATTAACAAAAATTGTTCATCAACAAAAGACAAATAAAATTCTTGAATTTGATTCTAAATTTTCAGAATTAATTTAATAAAGCAAATTATGTTATATTAGCATAATTAACACCAGATATGAATTAAATAAGAATCTGTTCTGTAAATGGTTAAAATTCTCGATCTGAAGACAAATAGTCAATAAAAGAGGGATATTTCATGGTTATTCGTAAAGCTGTATCAAAAGAAAAAGAGATTTCAGTTATAAAAACCCCATATAAAATTTTAGTAGAAAATGTTCATAAAACCTATTTATTAGGTACCACAGCAGTACCTGCTCTAAGAGGAATCGATTTGAAAATATCACCAGGTGAATTTATTGGGTTAATGGGACCTAGTGGTTGCGGAAAAACAACATTACTAAATTTAGTAGGGGGATTAGATTATCCAACTAGAGGAAAATTATATTTAGATGGAAGAGATATGAGTAGACTTAATGAAAACCAACTGGCTGATTTACGTAGAGATAATATTGGCTACGTATTTCAATTTTATAATTTATTACCTTTATTGACTGCTTTAGAAAATGTAATGATCCCACTTCACTTTCAAGGAACCTTATCAAAACGAGCCCGTAAAAGAAAAGCAATGGAATTGTTAAAGTTAGTAAAGTTAGATGAGAGGGCAGAACATACACCTTCTGAGCTATCAGGAGGGGAACAACAAAGAGTCGCTATTGCAAGAGCGTTTGCTAATGATCCTTCGATAGTTATGTTAGATGAGCCTACAGGAGATTTAGATTCAAAAACAGGTATTGAAATTCTAAATTTATTAAGAGATCTAAACAGAAAAGGAGCAACTTTCATTGCAGCAACTCATGATGCCGCAGTTTCAGAATATTGCTCAAGAGTTATCCATATTCGTGATGGAAAAATAGTCAAAGGATTAGAAATCTCAGGTTTAAAAGAAACAGAAGAAATGAGACAAACTCGATTAGATTTACAAGCAAAATATAAAGAAAAATGTGAAATAGAAATTTTAAAAATAATAAGGGAATCAAAAGAACAAAAGAAATTAGAAATTCGGATTTCAAAAATCCGCGAACAAATAAATCAAGATATTATCAATAACT
>CAYPTZ010000454.1:0-3707 GCA_964413395.1 uncultured archaeon
GTGAAAAAACATTGCGAGTAAAAAATTTTCTGGTGGCATGAAACGAAGATTAAACCTAGTAATGAGCTTAATTCATGATCCTCAAATTCTATTTTTAGATGAACCAAGTGCAGGTTTAGATCCCCAAGCAAGAAGATTAGTCTGGGATTACATTAAAAACCTTAAAAAGACGGGAATGACAATTATACTCACAACTCATGATATGATTGAAGCGGAAGCTCTTAGTGATCATGTTGCTATTATCGATCAGGGGAATATTATCGCACTAGGGACTCCCGATGAATTAAAAGAAGTAATTGAAAATGGCAATAAATTGGAATTGAAGTTTTCTGATGAAAAACAACGAGAATTAGCTTTCCAAAATTTAAAGACAATTACTGAAATTCATGATATTTCAAAAGTAAATGGGAATAAAATTGAATTAGATTTTTCTGGTGGAATTAATACTTTGCGCTACAAGATTTTAGATTGTTCTGATTCTATTACTTCTTTACAATTTCGAGAGGATACTTTGGAAGATGTCTTTTTACATTTAACCGGAAGGAGTTTACGAGAATAATGGCCCTTATTAATTCAAAAGCATGGGATATTGCCAAAAAAAACTTTATAACAAAAATGAAGCAATGGCAATCAATGTTTTGGACTGTGGGATTTCCAATATTGATGTTACTTGTGTATAAACTAGTTTTCACAGATGATAGTGGTATGGGGGGAGATGCAAGTGCCTTTGATGCTTCTTTTCCAGGTATTGTAGTATTTGCTATTGGAATGTCTACAATTAGTAGTGCTGTGATGTTTTCATTAGAAAAGAAAAATGGGACTATTGATCGATTAGATACTATGCCTGTAGGGAGAGCTAATATATTTGTAGGAGCAATGATTTCTGAAGGGCTTTTCATGAATTTCCAAATTATTTTATTATTTGTAGTTGGTTATGGATTGTTAGGTGCAGAATATTATTCAGTTGGCATGCTTTTCATAGGATATATAATTGCGTTACTGTATGGATTAGGGGCTGTTGGATTAGGAATTGTTATTGCAAGTTATTCTGATTCCCCTGAAGCTGCGAATGGATTTGGAATGTTATATCTTTTTCCATTTATGTTCGCTTCAGGCTCATTCTTTCCTTTTGAGAGCCGAATTGTATATTTTACGCCCCAATTTTGGGTCAAGCAAGTATATTTGCAATTGACATGGGTAGGAGATTCATTTTCTGATAAAATGTATGGAAGCTCTTTTTTAAATGAGGGAGCAGGACCACTAACTATTTCTTTGTTAGTAGGATTAGTCGTAATTTTTGTATTTACTGCTATTTTTATGATATTAGGAATCAAAATTTTTCAGAAAAAAACTAATTTATAAAATTTATACATAGAAATTGAGTTGTAAATGGATTTTTTTTTTTAATTGTTCCTTTGATTTTTAAAGATTTCATTTATCATTTCATGAATTTTCTCTTTATTTGATAAATCAATCATTAATTTTGATTCTTCAGAGTGAATAATTTGATTCCAGATATTTTTAGAATTATAGATTTTATCAATTAAAAATTCGATTTTTTGAGTTGCAGAGTATGTAGATCCTTTAAAAGCATAACCAAACAATAAATTTTGTTTATCTTTTATTATAATAGTATATTCTCCGTGTTTTATTCGGTCAATGTGTCCAGTAGAATTGAGTATCTTTTTTCCAAAATTATTCAATGCTAATAAAAAGTCAGAAAGCATTTCTTTTTTAGATTCTGAATCATTTTCTTCAAAAAGCATATTAAAAATTCTAAAACCGCTATCCGACCATATTGTTAAAAAGTAAGGTTTTTCATCTTTTATACGTGGTAATTCTTTGAAATTTCTTATCATTTTAGAAAAAATGAAATTGAATTTTGTTGTTTTAATTCGTTCTTTTGTTGAGATTGATGTAATATCAATTTTACTCCAATGTTCTATATAAGAAAGCATTTTATCATGATCATCTGAAATTTTTTTCGCTAATTTTATAAATCCTTTGTTACTCGCGATAGATTGAGCCTTAATAAATAATTCCTGACTTTTAGAAAAATCCAATTCATATATTTTTATTTTTGCTTGAAATACTAGAGTTTCACATAATAATGAAAAAGAATTTTGCTTTTCTGCAATTGAATAAATTTTATTTGTGACTTTCTTCATCTCACTAAAAGAGTTTTCATTACCTGAAAGTTCAAATTCAACTATTAACAATTCAATTAAGTTTACCATAGCATCAATAAAAATTTCTGAATCTACTTCTTCATTATTAGATATTTCTTCAAAGATTAATTGTGCACTTATTTTATCAACAATTCTTCTTTTATTTTTTAAAATTATTGCTTTATTAAGCTGAAAAATGTATTTCAGGTATGATATTTCAATATTTTCTCTACTTAACTTCTCTAGGTTATCCAAATATTCCATAGTTTTATTTGGATTCTCCATAATAATTGAATTTGATATAAGATAGTGCAAGCATCTTGCTTTATCTACGACATTCGTAATATTTGTGAAATGATTATAAGCTTCCAATAGTTTGCGATTTGAATCTTTATATTTACCATGTTCTGCAAGAATTTTACCAGAAAGTATTAAAAGATAAGGAAATGCTATAGGATCCTCAATTGCTTGAGGTATCTCTAAGGCTTTTTCAATATTTATTAGTGCTATGTCTAAATCTCCTTTAATTGAATTAAAGTTTGCAACATTAGCATAGGCATATGCAATTTCTAGAGGGTTTCCTCTCTTCTTTCTGAAATTTAATGATAATTCGATATTTTCAATTGCTTTTTGAATATTCCCCGTAAAATTGTAATAATTAGCAATAATAAAAGTTGCAAAATCTTCACAATGTTCATTTTCGCATTTTTGTGCAATAGATTTTGACTTTAAAGCATTTTCTAATACTTTATTTATTTGACCTGAATGGAAATAGGCCCAACTAATATGAGCATATGTCCATGCATTTGTAATATTTGATTCTAATTTTTGTCCAATTTCTAAGCTTTTTTTATAATGTTCAATTGCTTTTTTATATTTTTTTTGTAAATGATATACTACACCTAAATTAGTATGAGTATCAGCAATTAATACAAAATTACTTATTTTATTCTTGAAGAGTAATATTTTTTTAAAATAATTTATTGATTTTTCAAAAAGATACGCCTTATGATAAATTAATCCAGATTTCAAGTAAAATAAGGCTAAATAATCAATACTATCTTTTATTTCATTATTTTCTTTTAATATTGTTTCTGCCTCTTTAATTAATTTAAATGCATTTTCTATGTTATTTAGTGATTCTGCTACTTCAATTTTACCTATTATCGCATAAAATTGAAATTTAGGTAAATTTTTTTCTTTACTTATTTGAAATAATTCATCAGATTGCTTTTGGACTTCTCTATAAATTGCTTTTGAAACATAATAATTAATGATTAATCGCTTAATTTCCAATTTACTTTCAATATCATTAACAATTTTTTTGTCCAATTTTATTAATTCATCAAATATATTTGGATTACCTAATATTATTTGATTATTAAGAGTTTGAATTTTTTCAGAAGTTAACAAAAAATTTTTTTTCATTTTTTTTACTAATAAAAAAAGATTATTCACTTAGTTAACAATATTTTGATTTAAATTTTTGAATTATTTCCTTTAAAGCATCGGCACTATCAGTTAATTTAGCTTTTTCTT
>CAYPTZ010000455.1:0-3699 GCA_964413395.1 uncultured archaeon
AATGTACTTCTCGCCAGCTTACTGGAGCACAAGCTATTTCTGATATAGATGTTAAAGTTGTGAAGGATTCATTGCTTATAATCGGGAATTTTAATAATCAAAAAATACCTAATAGAGAAATAAGATCTATTTTTGAAGAATGCGGATTAAATCCTTTAAAACCAATCCGCGAACAAGAACCAAATCCTTTGCCAGACAGAAAGGAACTGGATGATATCATCTTTGACGAACTCGGTCTTACAGAGGATGAGCGTAGAGAGGTTTATTGGGCTGTATGCGAGCTGGTCAAGCAACGTCTGGATAAAGCAAAAAGCATAAAGAAAATATAACCATAAGGGAATACTATGAATATACCAAAAGAAATTATAGATAATAGCAACGAAAATACACTCATTACATTTCTAAAAAATGTATTAGAATCAAATCCCAATACAAATTTCGATATTGCCACTGCATTTTTTAATATTCAAGCTTATGCTTTATTAAAAGAAAATCTTGATGATATTACACACTTCAGATTGCTTCTTGGCTCTCAACCGTTAATTGAAAACACAAGTACTCTTGGTAATGAACTTCTAAAACAGACGAAAAGTGAAGTTGAGCATTTCGAGCTTACAGAAGCAAAATGCTCACTTGTAACAGATTTTATATCTTTCTTAAAAAAAGAAAATGTAAAGGTTCGTTTATTTAAAAGTTTTCTTCACGGCAAAGCATATATTTTCGATGAAGTTATTGTTATTGGATCATCCAATTTTACTCATGCAGGGCTTACTCGTTACGGTGAGCTTAATACATGGAAACAGGAATCACAAGCTGTATATACAAAGAAGGAATGGTTTGATAAATTCTGGGATGAAGCCGATAACTTCAAAAATGAACTCATTGAATTATTAGAAAAATCAAGATTTGGTTCCAAAGAATACACACCTTATGAAATATTTATCAAATCTCTTTATGAGTTGCAAAAAGATGCAATACAAGAGGAAGATTATAAACCACACGAAGGAAGACCTCCCTCGAAGGTGAATCTCGCGCAATTTCAAGAGGATGCAATCCACAGAGTTCTTTCACGCTTAAAAAAATATAATTGTGCACTTGTCGCTGATTCTGTAGGTTTGGGTAAAACATGGATTGCCAAAAAAATCCTTGAAGAGATCGGATATTATCAAAGAAGTAATATCTTGGTAATATGTCCTGCTCAACTGCGTGAAATGTGGAAAAAAGAGTTGAAGAATATTGATGTAAAAGAGAATATTATCTCACAGGAAGAATTAGCAGCAGAAGATTATCTTGATAAAGCAAAAAAAGTACTCGGGAATAAATTCACAACTGTTAAGCTAATTGTTGTTGACGAGAGCCATAATTTCAGAAATCCTCTAACAAATCGTTGGGAAAATTTCTTCACTCTAGTTAATGAGCACATTTCAGAAGATTCAAATAAACCATATATAGTATTCATGACCGCTACGCCGATTAATAATACAATTTGGGATTTATATTGGCAGATCATGCTCTTGACGCTGATGGATAGAACTGCTTTTATAAAAGAGAATATTCCAGACCTCTTTACCTTCTTTAAGGATGCAGACAACAAACAGGATCCTACATTATTGAATGATCTTCTTAATGAGTTATCTGTTCGCAGAACGAGAAATTATATCAAAGATAATTATGAAGAAGCATATATCATGCGAGAGTTGCCCGATGGAAAAATAGTTGATCAAAAAGTGATATTCCCTGATAGAAAATTAAAAAATATTTCCTATGAATTAGATGCTTCATACAAAGGTATGTACAGAGAAATTTCTGATTGCATCTGCAAAAGTACGAACAGTGAGTATGATGACACCACTCGCACTTGCCTTTTCTGTTCATACGAAAA
This sequence comes from uncultured archaeon, assembly GCA_964413395.1. Taxonomy (GTDB): domain Archaea; phylum Asgardarchaeota; class Lokiarchaeia; order Sigyniarchaeales; family Promethearchaeaceae; genus Lokiarchaeum. Next base: position 1,883 of record CAYPTZ010000455.1, read on the forward strand.
TAGCAGTGAAAAAACTACCTGTATAAAATGTGGAAAGCCGTTAGAGCTCAATATGGCATACTACAAGATTTTAGAGTATAAAAAAGAAAAGAAATTAAGCATACAAGAAAAGCTCACACTTGGCAGAATGATCGCTATTGGTGGTATTTTCAGAACCATTCTCTTAAAACGTCTTGAAAGCAGCGTTGAAGCATTCCGCAAAAGTATATCAAATCATATTACATTCTTATGGAATCTTATTCGTTTTATTAATGATGGAAAACTGCTGAGAAAAGAAACATTTAGAAAATATATTCTCTTTCAGGATGATCAAATGGATGATGACTTCTTCATCGAGGAATTAGAATCTTTTCCAGTAGAAGACTATGAAATTGATAGATTGAAAGATGACATAAAATTGGATATTGAAATACTTCAAAAAGTTTTAGAAAGAGTCAACACAATTTCTGTAAAGGAGGACTCGAAACTTAATGTGCTGAAAAAGAGATTGTTAGAGCTCTCAAAGCATGGTCAGATAGTTCTATTTTCCTATTATGCGGATACATTGAACTACATATATAATGAAATTGCTGAATCTAAAGATTTCAGTAAATTAAAAATCGAAGCTGTTTCTGGCTCAGGCATGACATCTAAAACGCCTATCAAACGAGAAATAATAAAAGAACGATTTATTAACAAGGAAATAGATATCTTAATGAGCACGGATGTGTTGTCAGAAGGGCAAAATTTGCAATCTGCTAAATACTTAATAAATTATGACCTACATTGGAATCCAACCAGAATGATACAAAGAGCAGGAAGAATTGATAGAATCGGTTCTCCTTACAAAGAAATTTTTATCTACAACTTCTTCCCGGAGAATGAACTCGAGGAATTGCTATCACTTGTAAGCGCTCTCCAAAACAAAATTCAAAATATTGATAAATCAATTGGACTTGATCAAAGCATTCTTGGAGAAGAAATTCATCCTAAAGTTTTTGGAATAATTAAGAGAATACAGGAGGGTGATGAAACTGTTCTGGATGAACTTGAATTGGACACTTTTGGTGGTGGAGAAAAATTTTATCAACCCCTAAAGCAATATTTGAAAGAAAAATCTATTGAAGAGCTTGAAAATATGCCTTCAGGTATATATAGTGGATTAGAAAAAAAGGAACTCTCCGGAATATTTTTCTACTACAAATACGATAATGACTTTCATCTTTGGTACTACTATGATTTTGTTTCAAATAGTTTAGTGAAAAATAAATCAGAAATATTAAATCATATCTGTTGTCAACCTGATGAAAAACGAATTATCCCATCTTTTTTTGAAAAGATTTACGAAATAAATAAGATAGTTCTTCAAAACATTGAAGAAGTCTATAAGGAGTATGAGCAAAGTAAAAATCAAGACACTGCTTTCAAGGAGCTTTCAAAAAATCGGGAAAGTAAATTCATCATTACATTAACACAAGAAATCGAGCTTCAAATTTTTGACTATTTATATGATTTTCCAGATGACACAAAATATGCAATGCTTTGGGATCAGGTTTTAAGAAAATTATCTCTGTTAAAATATACAAAAAAGAGACTATCCGAAATGCGTAAAATGTGGAAATCTTATAAACAGACTGGCGATTGGAAATTATTAATTGATAATCTCAATGAATATTGCAAGGATAAAGGTTTGCGTGAAAGTGAGGATGTAAAACCTTTTAATATAAATAAACTTCAATTGGTTACCATCAATTTTATATCATAATTTTTTTATACATTAAAAAATTTTATTATGCAGAAATTATTCAATGAATTTATTGCATCCACCGTTTCAATTT
>CAYPTZ010000456.1:0-3689 GCA_964413395.1 uncultured archaeon
GCTTCTACAGATGAAAAAGGAGTAGCTGCAGTTGAAGCGAGAAGAATTGATGACAGTGAATTATTTAATGGCAGTGCAAAAATAATAACCTATGATCAAGATGATGAACCGAGAGAATTTCTTGCAAAATTGAATGGATTAAAAGTTATTGATAAAAATCTTGCAAAATCTATGTTGAAAGATGTATCCACAGGGGAATTTGCAGGTGAATCAGAGCATGTAAATGCACTTTATAAAATTTCATCTGAAGAATTTGATGGAATAAACTCTATTAAATATGTACAAGTACCTTTTAAAAAATCTTCATTAGATTCAGATGATGTAATGATTGCTGATCTTGGGGTAGATATTTGGGTCTGGCAAGGAAAAAATTGCAATGTTAAAGAAAAGGTAAGAGGAATTCAATTCGCACGTGAATTTGATGCCGATAGAGCAGGAGCTCAACGACCAAAAGTATTTATTGAGGGAGATGTGGATGAAAAAGAATTTTTAGGCATTTTTGAAGGAATATTACCAAAATCAGAATCAAAAGTAAAAGATTTCAAATTGGAAGTATTCGATGAACCAAAAAAAGAGACTTTACAAAAGAAAAAAGAAAAGAAAAGTGGTTTTTGTGCTATCTTCATCGGAATAATTTTCATCGCTCTTCAAATTCTTTAATTTTTTTTTTTTACCATTATATTTAATTTTCTTTGATTCTATCCTTTGGAATTGATATTAAATTCACCAAATATGTAATTATTAATGACTCTGTATAATTGAATCAAAAGAAATAAAATAGATGAAAAATTAAGTCAATTATTAAGTAATAATCTGGGCTGATGGTTTAGTGGTTATTTGAAATATTTTGCATATTTCTTAACAAAAATAACGCCGCGCTTACACCGCGGAAGTCCCCGGTTCAATCCCGGGTCGGCCCACCATTATTATTAAAACTTATTTCATTAATCCTCTCTAAAAAAGTATTTTATCATTTTAATAACTATAAAATAGCACTTTTTAAACTGTTTTAGAAATTAATTTTGAGAATATGAAGATAGAATCTTGTCAAAATCAATGCCATTATGTTGAATCAATAAAAAAAGATATCAAATCCTATAATTTACTTAATGAAATGGGATTTCCCAAGGAAATTACGGAAAATTTATACCTTTTTACAATCCCCTCATGTAAAAATCAACTTTATAAAAATCATTATGATATTTTAGAGGAAGAGAATCCATATCGAAGATTAAATTTTTCATATGATGATTGGGTGATAGCTTATATTGCTGCGGAAAATAAATGGAGTGTTATTTCATATGATCATCATTTGTTATATGAAATCAATCAATTTTTAGAATTTGATTGCATAATTCCATTAGATTTGGAGAAGAATATTTCAATTAGTATGGTATTAATTGATACTAATTTCTTTTTACATTATCTAGAACAGGATTTTGAATATAAAGATAAAATTGCATCATTTTTTATCAATCATACAAAAAAAACCTTTATGGTTTCTCAAAATATTCTAAAGGAATTAAATAAAGTGTATAGCAACAAGAACAGGCTAAAAAAAGTAAAACTAAATGATAATAGTATTAAAAAGAAGAATTTAACTCTGCAGTTTAATTTTTCAGACCCTAAAGAAGAAGATTTACATTACTTCATCGATGATTTTTCTCAATTTGAAAGCCGAAAAGCAAAAAAAAAAAGAAAACTAAAAACTAAAGTAAATAATATTAAATCAAATATTCATCCTCATAATAGATGGAACCTGAATTATTAAATAAATATTTTTTTCACAACAATATAGATGAAAACAATGAAAATCTAAATACAATAACAAAAAAAAAATTAGTCTTTTTTTTTTTTATATTTGTCTTTCAAATTATTATCTAAAAAGTTATAATATTCAATAAATAGGGCTAATTATAAATATATAATAAAAAGGAATTATCATGAAAGATTTAAACTACTCAATATATCTGGAACCAGATCTTAAAAATTTCATTTTCAAAGGGATTACAACTATTAAATTTGTATCAGATGTTGAATTAGAAAAGATTGAATTAAATGCTAAAGAATTAGGCGTATTTAGCTGTATAATAATTGAAGATGAGAATAATATAGAATGTTCATTCACCTACAAACCAAACGTTGAAAAGCTAATAATAGACCTCAATGAAAAAAAAAAAGGTATGGTTTCTCTTAAAATCGAATATTCTGGAATTTTGAATGATTCATTATTGGGATTTTATAGAAGTAAATATGAGAGTGATGGAAAAATGAAATATAATGCTGTCACTCAATTTGAGGAACGTTTTGCAAGAAAATGTTTCCCTTGCTTTGATCATCCTTCAAAAAAGGCAACTTTTGATGTAGAATTTTTAATTGATAAAGAATTACAAGGAATATCAAATACTCAAATTATACAAGAAAATGAGCAAGAAAATGGAAAAAAGTTAGTAAAATTTGACACAACACCAATTATGAGCACTTATTTATTATTTTTCGGAGTTGGTGATTATCGATTCTTAGAAGATAAATCAAAACTCCCTATTGTTAGGACTGTAGCCGTTCCAGATAAAATCAAATATGGTCAATATGGTTTAGAAATGGGCCGTAAATCACTAGATTGGATGGAAAAATACACAAAAATTGACTTTCCTATTAAAAAATGTGATTTTATTGCAGTCTCAGATTTTGCTTTTGGGGCAATGGAAAATTTTGGAGCAATTACTTTTCGAGAGAATGCATTATTATTTTATCCAGGAGAGACATCTAAACCTCAACTTACTCGAATAGCAGAAGTCATTGCACATGAAACCGCACACATGTGGTTTGGAGATTTAGTAAGTCCAAGTGAATGGAAATATATTTGGCTAAATGAATCTTTTGCATCATATTTTACAGTTGAAATTCCAGATTTTTATTACCCTGAATGGTCTTCTTGGGATAATTTCACATTAGATTCAACATTAGAGGGAATGGAAAGAGATTCATTAATTAATACTATTCCTATTGAGTTGCCAGGTGATAAAGAAGCCAGAATTGATCATTCAACAGCACCAATTATTTACAATAAAGGTGCAGCAATAATTCGAATGTTAGTTGGATATTTAGGAAAAGAACATTTTCAAAAAGCGGTTAATTTTTTCTTAAAGAAATTTTCATATAAATGTGCTAATTCAGATGATTATTGGGATGCTTTTGAAAAATCTACTGGAGAACCTATAAAAATTTTTGCTGATTCTTGGATTCACCAAAAAGGATTTCCATTGATTGAAGTAAAAATTCATGATAATGAATACATATTTTCTCAGGAACGTTTTACCTATTCAAAAATTACATCATCAAATATATGGCACATCCCTATAAATTTAATAATATTTTATGATGATAAGGAAACTGAAATTAAGCATATTGTATTAAAAGAGAAGGAATTAAAGATTGATGTTCCAATTGATGCAATTTCTATCAAATTAAATCAAGAACAAGATAGTTTTTATCGAGTGAAATATCCTGAAAATATTTTAAATTCTTTCGGGAAATTGATTTTAAAAGGAAAAATACCATATATTGAAAGATTTGGGATTGAAAATGATTTATTTTCTCTTATAAAAAGAGGAGATCTCAAAATAAAGGATTATCTTGCATATATTGAAAATTATTACATTAAAGAAATTAATAATTTAGTATTGACA
>CAYPTZ010000457.1:0-3689 GCA_964413395.1 uncultured archaeon
CCCAGAAATAATGCTTAAGTATATCTTTGAAATTTGTCAAAAGCATAATATAAAAATCCAAGCAAGTTTGGAACGTATGATGCGATGTGGCTTTGGATTGTGTGGATTATGTGCTTTAGAACCAACAGGATTACTAGTCTGTTATGATGGACCTATTTTTACTAATGAAATCTTAGAAAAGACAACTGATTTTGGAAAACTCCATAGAGATTTTTCAGGAAAAAAATATAATATTGGAAAATGATACAATGGATAGCTCAGAGCATAATACATGGAAAAATGATGAAAAAGCAGATAATTTTTTAAATTACATTCGAAATGTAATTCCATTTGCCAAAGAACAAGTTGAAATTATTTTAAAAATTATTGGAGCTGGTACAGAAAAAGTTGAAAAAATTTTGGATGTTGGTTGCGGAGATGGAATTCTTGGAAGATCTATTTGGAAGAAATACAGAAACGCAGATATCGTATTTTCCGATATGTCAGAATTTATGATTTCAAAAGCAAAAGAATGTGTAAAAGAAGATGGTATCAATACTAGTGTTACTTATCACAATCATAATATGGCATCCAATAGTTGGAGCAAAGAATTAGCAGAACATGGACCTTATGATGTGATTATCTCAGGTTTGGCAATACATCATTTAACTCATAGTGAAAAAAAGCGTATTTATTCAGAAATCTATGATCTATTAAATTTAGGAGGTATCTTTTTAAATTTAGAAAGTGTTGAAGCCCATTCTACTCTTTGTGACAAACTTAATCAAGATTATTTCATTGATAATCTCTATCACCATATGAAGAAGAAGAAGAAAGATTTGGATAATACTGAAATGATTAAGAATTTCATGAATAGACCAAATAAAGATTACAACATTCTTGCTCCTGTGGAAATGCAAACAAATTGGCTTCGAGAATTAGGTTATATTGATGTAGATATTTTCTTTAAAATTTTCAAAATAGCTATTTTTGGTGGTAGGAAAAGATCCAATAAAAATTATTAACCATTTATCGTAATTTATCAAAGCTAATTAAAAGAGATTAAGAGAAAATAGGCGAAATTCATTTGATTCACAAAAATATTAATTCTGAAGCAGTCACCAAAAAAACCGCAAGAGCAATAATAAATTATCTTATTGAAAATCCAGATATGAAAAAAAAGCGATTAACAGCTGTCAAATGTAAATTAGGTAAAGAATTTGGATTTATTAATGTTATAAAAGATTCAAAAATTGCTGAATATGCAACTGTAGAAGAAAAAAAAAAAATTTCTCATATATTAAAACGTAGACTAACTAGAACATTATCTGGCGTCACCATAGTTGCAGTTATGACGGCACCTGCTCCTGATGGATCAAAAAGTTGTCCAGGAGAATGTATTTTTTGTCCTGGTCCAGATTCTCAACCGGGTGTAAAAGTAGCTCAAAGTTATACAGGTAGAGAACCAGCAGCAATGCGATCTGCAATGTATAATTATGATCCATATGAACAGACCCTTCATCGTTTGATAGACATAGCCGCAATAGGACATCAAGTCGATAAAATTGAACTAATTGTTATGGGAGGTACTTTTCTTTATTTTTCTAATGAATATCAAAATAATTTTATCAAAGGATGTTATGATGCTATTCTAAATTTTCGTGAAACTGATTTTAGCAATCATCACCGAACTGAAAATCTAGAAATTGCAAAAAAAAAGTTGGAATTAGCCAAAACTCGTTTGATTGGTTTGACATTTGAAACTCGACCAGATTACGCATTACAAGAACATGTCGATAGGATGCTAGAATTAGGAGCCACAAGGATTGAAATAGGAATCCAAAGTACTCGAGATGATATACTCAAATATGTACAACGAAATCATACAGTATCAGATAATATTAAAGCAATTCAAATTACAAAAGATGCAGGATTAAAGGTTAACGCCCATATGATGCCTAATTTGCCACTCTCATCACCCCAAATAGATATTGAAATTTTTAGGGAATTGTTCAAGAATGAGAATTTTAGACCAGATATGCTTAAGATTTATCCATGTTTAGTTATAGAAGGAACAAAACTCTATGAACAATATAAAGCAGGTATTTTTCGCCCATATTCTCAAACTGAAGTTGTAGATGTAATTGCAACAATCAAATCAGAAATACCCAGATATGTAAGAATTCAGCGAATTCAACGAGATATACCAGCCAATTTGATTATTGCTGGCGTTAAGAATAGTAATTTACGACAAATCGTTCAAGTTAAAATGAAAGCAGACAATAAGAATTGTAATTGTATTCGATGTCGTGAAGAAGGCTTTTATGCACATAAATTAAACTCAACACAAAATTCAGTAGAATTATCCAATGTTTCGTTTCAAGATTATTACTATTCGGCCTCAGAAGGTGAAGAACATTTCTTATCTTTTGAAGATTTTGATAAAAATATATTAATTGGTTTTTTACGATTAAGATTCCCCTCAAAAAAAGCCCATCGAAAAGAAATTACTCAATATAAATCAGCAATCGTAAGAGAAATTCGAGTTGTAGGAGAAATTGTTGAACATAATTCAACCCCAAAACAGGGCCAAATTCAACATCGAGGATTTGGAAAAGAATTAATGGAAAAAGCAGAAGAAATCTCTAAAAAGCAAGGATTTAACAAATTAATTGTAATTGCAGGAATAGGAGTAAGAGAATATTTTTATAAATTAGGATATCAAATTGATGGCCCTTATGTCTCAAAATTCCTTTAATTTATATTTATAATAAAACAAGATTTTTATTTTTAATAATTTATGAAAGCAAGAAAGAAATATTATACCATTAAATTTTATTTTCTATAGCACATTTGAAAGAAGTATGGAAGAATTAGATTATAAAAAACTTGGTTTAAAAGTAGGTATAGAAATACACCAACAATTAAATTCAAAAACTAAGCTCTTTTGTAACTGTTCTAATAAACTTCAAGGAACCCGAACACCCGATTTTACCATACTCCGAAAACAACGACCTGTGTTAGGAGAAGAGGGAAAATTTGATCAAGGTATGTTGGTTGAATTTTTAAAAAAAGGGTCTGTAATTTATGAAGGATATTATGATTCAACTTGTACTTATGAATTAGATGAAACACCTCCTTTTTCTTGTGATGAAGAATGTATTGATATTGCACTTGAAATAGCTTCATTACTGAAAATGAAAATTGTTCGAGAAATGCATGTCTGTCGAAAAAATTATGTAGATGGAAGTGTGCCAGGAGGTTTTCAACGAACAATGGAAATGGGACAAAATGGAAGTTTATTATTAGAAAATGGTAAAGAAATTGGGATTGAAAATATCTTTTTAGAAGAAGATGCAGCCAGAAGAAGTAAAACTGAAGGAAAAACATCCTTTTTTAGAGTAGATCGTTTAGGAATACCTCTCGTAGAAATTACAACAACTCCAAATATACATAATCCTATAGAAGCTAAAGAAGCAGCCTACCGCATTGGTTTGTTACTTCGTTCAACAAACAAGGTAAAAAAGGTCTTAGGTTCAACACGACAAGACATTAATATTTCTATCAAAGGAGGGGCCCGAATTGAAGTTAAAGGCGTACAGAAATTAGATTGGATCCCTGAACTAGTAAAATTTGAAATCCAACGGCAAACTAATCTAATTGAAATTAAAGATCTATTAAAGAAATCAAATTTAAAAAAAACAGATATT
>CAYPTZ010000458.1:0-3679 GCA_964413395.1 uncultured archaeon
CAAAGAAAAATATGATTAGAGTTAATTGCCAATTTAGAAATAATAATAAAATAAAACTTCCAATAAGCATAATAATGGACAGAAATAAATCTTCTGGACCATGATGAGCCAGCTCTGTTACTTCTCTAAGATCTCCTGTCAAACGAGACATAATTTGTCCAGTTTTATTATCATCAAAAAATTTGAAATCTAATGTTTGTAAATGATTATATAAATCACTTCGCATCTGAAATTCCATACTTACTCCAACAATATGACCCCAAAAATTCATAATATAAATACAAATTGAGCGAAAAAGGAATAATACAAATAATATTAGGCCAAATTGAATCATTAGTTGAAGATTTTGATCAGGAATAAAATATTCCAGAAATGCCTTTGAAATAAAAGGAAAAATCAAATCTAATAATGCTATTAATGATGCACAAGACAAATCAAGAATCATCAATTTCTTATGAGGTCTGTAATATTGAATAAAACGTCTCAAACTGGACATAATAACCAGAAAAGTTATTAATTCTTTTTTAATATTCTGACATTTTTTTTAATAATAGTAAATTTACAATATGAAAATATCATTCAGATCTAGTTTTTATAATGAAGAACAAAATCAGTTAGAAAAATATGTAAATACAAAAAATAAAATTTAGAGTTTTTGGCAGATAAATACCATATCAATGGTAATTTTACCATCAAGTTCAGAATAATTTTGTCTAATAAGATGTCTTATATTAAATCCATTCGCTAAAAATGCATTAACCAAAAATGATTGGGAAAAATAATTAAAATAAATTTTATCCTTCCCAGAAAAACTTGTTGTTTCAAATCCTGCTCGATTCTCTCCACTTTCCATAGTGCTAAGATAAATTATCCCTTCAGTTTTCAATAATTTCGCACAATTTGCAATTAATTTGAAAGCATCAGCTTGTGAAAGAAATGGTAAGCAAAATGAACACATTATTGCATCAAATTGACAATTAAATGATTCAATATTTCGCACATCCATTAGTCGAAAGTCTACATCTTTAACGATTGATTTAGCTATTTTAATCATATTTGGAGCTAAATCTACTGCAATTATTTTAGCCTCAGGTATGTGTTGTTTTATATATCGGGTAATATTTCCAGGACCACAAGCAAGTTCTAATATATCAGCTTGTTTTCGATGAATCAGAGTACAGAAAATTTTAAGGAATTTTTGATAGGAACTAATATCTATAAATTTTTTGCAATATTCTTCAGCATTTTCATTAAATTGGTGAACGGAAATATTGAATGAATTCATTTTTTTATCATTTGTTCTTGGGAAATAGCTATTTTTCATAAGTTTTTATAAAAAAAAAACTTTGGGAAAAAAAAAATATTATCTCTCAAACTACATACAAGGCAAAAAGATTAATGCAATATTTATTAGACTATCTAAATTAACATTCATGGAAATATTCTTTATCACTAAAGGCAATTCTACATAATAAATAGCGAAAAACTGAAAATAAGAAAAAAGTATAACCTTTAAACTGTAAAAAACAGTCTTTTATAGACTGTATAAAAAAAAAAAGTAAAGTGAATTATTTTATTGATTTGGTTAAATTATTATTTAATTTCCATATGACTCCAAGGATACCTGCCCACATAATGAATAGTGTAATAACCATCAATTTTTGCAGGTAAACCACCACCAGACACCCATGTATTGGTGAAATCTACTCCATTGATTGTTAGAGTTTCTAAATTCCAACTATTAATATAGTCTGAAACATCAGCAATCTTCCATGTAAAATCACCAGCACCATCTTTTGTAAAGGGTGCAGTAATTTCATCCCCAGAAGGCGGAGGAGGAATAGTACCCGATTCTGTAGTAGCACTCGCTTGGGATGATGCAGGACTAACATTTCCACTTGTATCCTTTGCAGTAACTTTGTAATAGTAGGTTGTATCTTCTGTCAGGCCGGTATCGGATAAGCTACTTGAGATACTTGTAGCAATTTGAGTAGTTGCACTAGGTGTAAACCCACTAGACGTACTTCGATAAATTGTGTAGGATGCAAAATCAGACTCCGAATTATCATTCCAATTTAAGTAAATAGTTGTAGTTCCTGTAGCAGATGCAAATAAACCAGAAGGTGTTGCAGGAGGTGTTGTATCACCTGTGACATCTGTTACACTTACCATAACTGTGTCTGTATCTTGGTTCCCAGTTTGATCTAAAGCAGTGATAATATATTCATATGTTCCTAAAGCTAAATTATCAACATTAACATCAATAATATCTGAAGAAGAATATGAACCAGAATCAACTGACGTTCCATCTCGAGTAATTGTATAAGTAGCCGGATTCACTTCACTAATTGTCCATGATATTTGATTTCCAGCAGTACCAATTACATAACTTATATCTGCAGGTTCGGATAACAAGGGTGAAGTCGTATCTTCTATAGGAGGGGGAGGTGTAACACCAGGTGGAACAGGAGCCACATTTCCATTTGCATAATAGGCTGCAATATTAGTTCCACTTGCACCTAAATTGACGAGATGATCTAATGAAACATATTTACCGGTTTTATCTTGCCATAATACTCGCTTAATCATATCATATTTTTCAACCTCTAGAGTTTTCCAATCATACTGAACAATACCTCCAGTATCTCCTGAATTTGGATTGAAACACCAAAAGGTTTGATGCATATTTTGTTCATCGATAAATTCTGCAAACTCACTTTGCCAGATTGCATTATCTCCTTCAATATGGCCTCCCCATTCACCAATAAGTAATGGAGCAGTCCCATCTTCGACTAAATAATACCAATTAGGATACCAAACATCTCGATAAAGTGTATCTTTATTAAAACCATCAAAAAACCATGACTGTTCAAATACACTTGGGCCGTATTCATGAGGTGAATACACTAATTTATTTTGTTTAGAACCTAAATCAATTGGATAATTTTTGGCAGCCCTAACATTACCACCCCACCAAGTTGAATCAAAATCATCTAGATTCGTTGAGCTATAATCAGCACCATCTATTGGAGTACTTTGAATACCTTCTGCCATAACTAAAACATGAGGGTTCTCTGCATGAATAATCTTAGATACATCTTCTACAGCTTTCTTAAAATTATTAGGATCATTAGAATCATCCCATTTGGCTGCAGCAGCGCCTTCTTTAACGACTTCACCGTGTGGTTCATTGAAAACATCCATGGCGATGACAGTATCATCCCCAGCATAGCGTCTGGCTAAAAATTGCCAACTATCAAGCCAGTTTTGAGCGGTATAGCTTCCATAATACCAAAGATTAGTCATTTGAGAATTTACAACTCGATGCATATCTAGCATCACTTTCATTCCAATTTGACTACAATAATCAATAGCCATATCCAATAAAGCAAGACTCGTGATACCTGTCAACTCTGGATTTATCCAATCATTATTACTAACTAATAGAGGACTTTCACCATTAACCCATTGATCAACTAATTCCACACATAATGGAACTCGCAATAAATTGAAACCGAGGTTAACCATTAAATCAAGCGAATCGGTCAACTTAACCGCCCACAATCCATCAAATCCCTGAGTGCTTGTTTCAAATCCAAACCAATTTATCCCAGATAGCAATACAGGCCTACCTTGGGCATCGACAATCGTATTTCCATTAACAGAAAGCCAATCATCA
>CAYPTZ010000459.1:0-3677 GCA_964413395.1 uncultured archaeon
TTATAAACATCATTAAAGATTATAACAATAATTTGGTGTCTAAATAGTCTTTCCTATAACTAATTAGTTAATTTTTAATTCATATAAAATCTTCTTTGTTATCATGACTTTGAAAGATTAATTCCAATTATATACTCTCAACATCTGAAAGATGAACTGAATATCAAAATTGAAAATAACTGGATCAGATATATTCGAAAATTAAGAAGAATTCGGAATATAGTTATGTTTATTGATGAAGAGAGTCTCTTATTACTATTAATTCACTCGCTCTTCTTAAAGTAATGCAAAATGTGGGCAATTTTACTTTATATCCTTTTTTCTTCTATGAAATTTTCCATACATTAGAAAAAAAATCACTGGCAACAATAAAAAAAATCTCTACTTTGTCCCCCACTCGAGCTTAATTTCATCAAAATCTTTCAAGAGTAACTTTGGACGAAATGTCATATCATTAAATGGGCTATGATAGATATGCTTCATATTAGTAAATCCTCCCAACAATAACAATTCACGCATAATATTTCCTTTTTGGGTTAAGTGGGGTGGTTTCAGCATAGGATCGATTAATCCATAGCTTAGGAGGTTATTTGTGGCAGCATTCCAAGTCATTTTAGAAAAATCTGTCTCATAAGCTTTAAGAAGAAGTGTAGTCATTGATTTAGCTAAACAAAAAGGTTGATTGACCGAATTTTCCTTTGTTATTATCCCCTCTTGCTCCAAAATTGAAAAAAATATGGGGAGAAATTGATTTACAATTTCATGAGGAAGATTATGAAATCCATATTGTTCATGCAAAACTTTTTCAACTGCCATACCTGGAGCTTTCCTGTTATGGAGATCGGAAATTATATCAGGAGGTGCATTTTGGAAATTATAAGGATCAAATGCAGGAATTCCATTATATGTCGGAGTTGTATAGCGGGGATTAGGAAGAAGTCCACCTATGGAACAATAGGAAGGAATTTCAATTCCTTGTGGATCTTGGGTGTCATTCGCTGTTGAAGATGTAAATGAAACATTACCAGAAGCATCTAAAAATCCATATTGAGGTATATTTTGTTGAAATTGGGGATTATAAAACGAGCTTTGTTCTTGCACACGTACATTATTTTCGGGAACTAAATTCCCTTTAAAACCTTCATCCATTCGAATGGCCACTTTTGAAAGAAGTTGAAAAATTGCTCCATATACATTGGCAAGATTATTCATTTGAAATGCATTTAAATTTGGAATAATTTCGAGAAGATTACTCTTTTCAGGAATATTAAACGAAGCAGGAAACCCACAAAATAAAATACTATTCTCTAAGGTTCGTTTGGGGATTTGCCCTCGGATCAAATGGGGAATTAAATTATCATGTTTAATATCAAAATAAACCACAAGATGATCTTCTACATCAGGAGGATCAGGAAATAACCAGAATATATATGTGATTTCGCCATAATAAGGTATGTGAAGAAAATTTGCCTTCCAATATTCTTTTATCAAGGTTAAAAATTGATAATTACGCCAACGTTCATGTGACAATCGTTCAAATCCATGTAATTTTTCTTTAAATTTTTGAAGATCAAAAGAACTGGAATTTGACGTATATGATTTATTGAGAATATTTACTGGAGGTTTTTTCAGGAAATTCTGATTTGCTAATAAAGCAGGAGAACATGTAGAAGATATGTTAGGTTTCATAGGAGAAGATGTTCTTATGATGGGTATGTTTTTTTTACATAGTTTTTGTTCTATTGACCACAATCCAAGAAAGATACTTAATCCTACCAAATAAATTGTCGTAAATTTATTTACGAATTCTAATTCCCAGAGATCTTCTGGTGAACCAACAAATATTCCAACTATTAAAAGAAAGCATATCATTACAAAGGGAACAAAAAAGACATATAGCAACCCTCGAAATAAACTAACAAATATATTTAAAATTTCGATTTTTCTTTTTTCTTTTTCAGGTAAATGGGATAAGCAGGGGTCACAAAAATTGGAGGTTTTGCACCGTTTGCATATAGATTTCATGCATGCTTGGCAAACATAAGGATTGGTTCCGAGTATAAGAGTCTGATTTAGACAGACTTGACAAAGATAGCGAACTTTAGTTACATATGACATTTTTTTTTCACTTTTTATTATTTGGAATTGAAATGTTTTTTTTTTACACGATATATTTACTTCAAGCTTCTATTTAAAAGGAAAAGGATCTTTGAAAAAAAGACACAATTATGTTTCTGATAAAAAGTATGAAGAAATCAAAATATGGATCAACCAGAATTTGGATGATTTGTCTAATTTGATAAATATTCTTCCTATTTCCGATTTAAAGTGAATTTAATGACAAATTATTAAAATTAAGTGAGGAAAAGTGTAAAAAAAACATAGAAGTTAATTTTTGATTTGAAAAAAGAATGAAAAATATGAATAAATTCACATGTTGAATAATATAATTTGATGCAGAATTCTTAATTCGATTTTTTTCTTTCTTTGAAGAAATATTCCTACTTAATTTCCCAAGATTTCTATTAAGAAGAAATGTTTCCGAAATAATTTGTCTATAAATTATGAAGAATTCCACCCTTGAAGTCCCCAACATGAAGTTTTTGAGTCAGTGAGTTCGATTCGAAGAATTTCTTTATTTTCTAATGTGATCCCTGTAATTAAAGAATGAGCTCGATTATCCTCATATACAGGATCGTCTTGAATTGGATTATGTTCAACATTTAAGGGTTCAATCTTACGAATGAAATCAACCTTCATTTTAATTATTCCATAATCTTGTTGTCTTTTTTTTGTTTCAATTTTTTTTCCCTTTCGAATCAATGTTTCTTTTTCAGAGCTATATTTTTCCCAATCAACAGAAATCCCATCAAAATTTTCAATATCCTTCGGGCTCCACTTTTTGCTTGGTTCATTAAATACATTTGGTGGAATATAGGAAAGATTCTGATAATTATCTAGTGTTTTTATAAAATTAACATGAATTCGTTTGAAAACAAAAAGTTGATGATTAATGATTTCTTGTATCCAGATAATAACATCCACCCTATAATGTTTAAATCCAAGAGGCGATTTGAATGCCTATATTTGGATTGATTTTCTTTGCCTTTTCTTGATAAGTCATTTTTTTTCTATCATATAATTTGCCTGCAACAGAAATTTCTTTTTCATCAACAGAGATTTTTAAATTGCACAATATTTGAATTTTCTGGGTATCAGATCTCCAATGTAAATCAATGCTTCCATCTGAATTTGGTAGTAAATTTGGAAATGGAAAAGAATTTAGAGGAATTTGGGATTGGTAAAGACTCAGGTAGAATGTTTCAACTATAATATAAAGATCATCAAAAATAGAAGGAGGGAAGCTTTTAGCTCCATTATCATCCCAATTTTCTTCATAGGCTTTAAGGATTTCACTTTGTTTAATAAAGTGAGTGTGAATGAAATCAACATAGGATTGGAAAAATTTAAGATGATCTACTAAAGATGATTGATCAATAATTGGGTATGATAAATTACTCGTATTAAATGAAATCGATAGATGTTTCGACATTATTTGTGAGTTTGAAGTTCTGGTGGTTGTTCTATCCTTATTTTTAAAATATTCATATTCTGGTAAATAATCTGTATCATCAATTTCTTCATTAAGCAAAGGGTTTCATCTCCGTCCGTAATTC
>CAYPTZ010000460.1:0-3673 GCA_964413395.1 uncultured archaeon
AAGTATGGTTGTACACCAATGTTGCTTGATTTTCCATCCAGTATGCTCCATCGCGGGTATCCCACCATGGTTCGTAACTTGAACCCCACTTGGAATAATCTAAATTGGTAGGGGTCGCTGACACCCAAACCCATCCCGCAGGATCAGGTGTTGGATACTTCAGATCATAATATACCATATCATTAGTCAGATCTATAGTCATTACATCTGCTCTTATTACACCTTCATGTATTCCTTCATTACCCTCTTTATCATCCTCTGGCTGAAAATCTCCATTTTCATACACAAAATGATAGGTCAATTGAGAACCAACTGCTAGATCAGTAGTAAAACTGGTCGGTTTTGGTTCAGTCAATGGTGCAGAAGTTGAAGAAATAGTTAAAGAAGGTTTATTTGCCATAGTAACAAGGGATATCATAAATATTGTTAATATTAGGCTGTTAAATCTTTGTTTTTTCATATTTTTCCACTATTTAATTTTTGTTTAAAAAAACAGTTAAATATATTACATGAAACAGTAGCATCTTGTATTCCAGCATTTAGTTGGTTCATCATATCTTCTTGAATACTATTAAATACACTCAATTTCATCTTTAAAATCCTTGTAAGAAAGAATGAAATAACTAAGGATGGATTCAAAATTTTTTGCTTCATTTTATTTACCTCTTATAAAAAAAATCGTTATCTTTAAGCTAAATTTTGAACCTATATATTCTACTGCACTCAAAAGTTCATTCTATGCTAAATACATTTAAATAGGGGTTATAAATATTGATTTTTATTATTTTTATAAAATAAACGTATTAATAAGGAATACTTATTTAGTAATTTCAATACTCACCAATTTGTATCATCAAGCATATTTTAGGTCTTAATCTGCCGCTCTTAATAAATCGGGTTGTAATTCTTCTGTTTTTGCTGTTTTATCTGAAATTATTCACTTGTATTAATTGTTATGGAGTTCCTAAGAAATAATTTAAAAATAGATATGGTGAATATTCCAAGTATTAAAATAGATTATTTTAATTCTTTATTTTTAGAAATAAGAAAAAAAAAGGAGATTTTATCTCCAAAATTATATTTTGATTATATTCTTTAAATTTGAAATAATCCAGCGCCATCATTTATATTAAGGAATAAATGGAGGAACAATTCTGAAGTTAATGACATAACACAGATTAAAGTGTTGATGGCTGGGCCTGCGGTATCTTTAAATGGATCTCCAACTGTATCACCAGTTACTGAAGCGGCATGAGCAAGAGTGCCCTTTCCACCTAAGTTTCCATCTTCGATATATTTCTTTGCATTATCCCAAGTACCACCTGCATTAGAGAGTAATAAACCAAAGATAAAACCAATTAAAATCGTTCCAGCTAAGAAAGCACCTAAAGCTTGCACTCCAAGAAATATTCCTACAACGATTGGTGCACCAACAGATAAAATAGATGGTACCACTAATTCTTTAAGGGCACCTTTAGTAGCAATATCGATACATGTTTTGAAATCAGCAGGTTCTGTCCCTTCGATGATTTTTGGATTCTCTTCAAATTGTCTTCGAATTTCTTTAACCATAATTTGAGCATTTTTATCTACAGCAAAGATGAGCACAGCAGAATATACACAAGGTACCATAACTCCCAATAACATTCCAACCATAACATCTACTTCTAATATATTAAGAGATAAAATTATTCCTGCTTCTTCTGCATCATGCATGAATGCATACAGTAATGCTAGCACTGTTAAAGCTGCAGCTCCAATGGAAAATCCTTTAGTAACTGCTTTAGCCGTATTTCCAGCAGAATCTAATTTATCACATAGGGCAATAACTTCTTCATCTAATCCACCTTGTTCTGCGATACCTCTGGCATTATCAACAATTGGACCATAGGCATCATTTGCGACAATAGTACCCACAATGGCAAGCATACCGGTTGAGGCACTTGCAACACCAATAACACCTATTCCTCCTGCACCGACATCTAAGTACCAAGAGACAGCCATAACAATTGCGATCCCAATGGTAGGAGGGGCAACACTCATTAATCCATAGGAAAATCCAGTTAAAATATTTAATGCATGACCTTGTTGTGATGATTCTGCAACAGCTCGCGTTGGAGCCTTTGAATCATCTGTATAATAATCTGTGGTTAATCCAATAATTATTCCTGCAAATACTCCAAAAACAGATGCACCATAATTAGCCCATACTTGGCCTCTTAAACTATATCCGGGTTCAGCTGTTGCAATTCCTGAAGTTAATGTAAGTAACCAAGTTGCAATAGCACCAAATATGACAAAAAGACCTGCTGCAATATAGGTTCCATTGTTCAATGCTTTTCCTGGGGTTTCTTTTTGAACTTTTGAAATGAAATAAATACCTAGAATTGAAGCAAATAATCCTGCTGCACTAATGACTAATGGCATAGAACCTAAAATTTGTTTACTTAATAAAGTACTACCTAAGATTCCACCTAATAACATAGCTCCAATAATGGAAGCTACATATGAATCAAATAAATCTGCACCCATACCTGCAATGTCACCAACATTATCGCCAACATTGTCTGCAACTGCGGCTGGATTTCTTGGATCGTCTTCTGGTAATGAATATTCAATCTTACCGACTAAATCGGCTGCAACATCTGCTGTTTTGGTAAAAATTCCTCCACCTGCTTTTGCGAAAAGTGCAATTGTTGAAGCTCCAAATGAAAAACCTAATACTGCGTATGGATCGCCTGTAATGAAATAGATCAACCACACTCCCCCTAAGGCTGCAGCTGTTACGATAAGTCCCATCACAGCTCCACCAAAGAAGGATACATTAAAAGCTGGAGTTAAGCCCTTAGTAGCTGCTTGTGCTGTTTTAGCATTTGCATCTACACCTACTCGCATACCTAACCAACCTGCCCATGCAGAACAGATAGATCCTGCTAGATATGTAATAACCATAATATACCATTCAATACCTGAGCTACCGCTAATTGCTTCAATACTATAAACGGCACCAATTAAAATTGCCAAGCCAATAGTGAAATATGTTAAAGTGGTATATTGTCGTTTGATAAACGCTCCAGCACCTTCTCTAATATATCCTTGGACTTTGACCATTTCTTCGTTTCCGGGGTCAGCTGTGTCTACTTTCTTTTTTAATACCATTGCCATCAAAAATGAAAAGATAGCTGCAATTAAAACAAACCATAGTGACCACACTTTAGTTACTGCTTCTAAAATCATTGATTTTACACCTATAATCGACCGAAATCGATTTTACTAATTGAACCAAATTTTATCATATAAATGATTTTTTTGGTCAACTATGAGTAAGTTTATGCAGGATTTTTATTAAGATTTTTTCAAAAGATAATGTTGTTAGAAAAATTTCAAAATGGATGGGAAATGGTTCCCCTATTATTTATAACATTTACAATTTTTAATTATAAATTAAATTAAAAATCAAATTCAACATATTTTTAACCCTTTGGTTTCTAAATGTAATTTTATAAAAATCCAAAAAGAAAATCGAAACAAAAAATTCATAATATTATTTACCTTTTTTATATATATTATCATAAATTATTGGTGAGATACAATTGGAATCATATAAATGTCAGAAATTTAATAAAGAAACGACTTTATTATGTCATAAATGCAAAAAACCAATCTGTTCAAA
>CAYPTZ010000461.1:0-3672 GCA_964413395.1 uncultured archaeon
AGTATCTACATTACAATAAGGTTTATCTAAATAATAGATTAGATCCGACCCTAAATATTTTGAAACACCCCAGTCTATTAATACAGGATAGACTTCTTCGAACTCATTTTTTAAAACGAGAATATTTTGGACAGAAAAATCACGATGAACAATATTTTCAACAGAGTGGCAATAATCTAGATGTTCAGCTAAAGGTATGAAAATATTTCTCAATATAGATGAGAGATCAAGATGTTCTAAACCCCTACAGGACTGTACAAAATTTCGATAATAATCTAAAAAAGTCATTCCATCAATGTATGATAATACAATATAATATTCAGGAGTTTGAAGATCTTCTTTTTTTTCATAATGTAATACTTTTTCAGTATTAGGACTACTTTTTGATTGAGCAATTGTGTTTAGAATTTCATTTTCAAAAAATTCATCACAATCATTCTTTCTTGAAATTGGATCATAAAATTTACGATAAAAAAATTCTTTTATTGCCACTAACTCTGATGTATTCTGATTTTTTCCTAAAAATACCATTGAAAGGCCTCCTTTTCCTAAAATTTTAATTATATCAAAGAAGATTCCATCAATTTCAATAGGTTTACCAATAGTAATAGGCATTTTTTTCATCTGATATTAAATAATGTTAAATTTTCTTAAGAGAAAAAATTAGTAATCCCATTTTGATCTGCACGCTTTGCAATAATATAATTTGGCATATTTTTTAATTGGAACATAAGATAAAACTTTCATTTTATTTTCTTGTTCTGCAAATTCTTGTTTTCCACATTTTGGACACTTTATTGCACCATCATCAGGATAAGGAATAGTTAAAATATCTCCACCCATCCCAGAAGCTTTATTTTGCATTATGGATTGTTTCGCTGAATTAACCTTTTCTTGTTTAGGATTACCGCTTGAAGCCACTTGAACTGGTTTGCTTTCTTTACTTATGTCTGATGAAAGATTCGCAGTGTTTGCAGGTTTTAAAATATCTGAAGGTTTTCTAGCATTTTTATTTGCAGATAAAGAAGATGGTTTGGGGGTTGCATCATAATTTGATTGAGATAACCCAGGAGAAGAATATGCAGGAGATGTATATCCTGTGGAAGCAGCACTTGCAACAGGCTGGGAAGATATAGGTTGTTCTGAAAGATTATCTAATATCTTATCGAGTTTTGATTCAATTGAAACATGTTGTTTTCCAATGCTAAACATACCATTTTTTAATTGTTTTAGTAAAGTTTCCGTTGAAAGTGGCTTGTCTTCACTACTTGGTTCCAATTTATTAATTTTAGACTGATTTGATTCTTTAATTTGTTCTAATATAACAATTTCTTTATTCAATTCGTCAATTTTGACTTTTAAAGTGGTATTTTCACTTTTTAATCGTATATTCGCTTTAATTAAATCAGAATCTTTTTTATTAGACGGTATTCTTGAATTTTTTAAAGACTCTAATTCAGCTTTCAAAGCCTTATTTTCTGACTTTATTTTAGTAACTTGATTCCTTAAAGCTTCTTTTACTTGAGTCAATTTTTCAATTTCTTGTTCTTTATTTTTTACTAAATCTTCCATATTAATTCCACACCAAATTGATACTTTTTATTCTATTAGTAAAATTATAGATTTTTTGAAAATATATAATTTTTGAAAGATAAACTATTTCTATTAAAAAACCTCCTAATTTTCCATTATCATAATGCACTTTAAAAAATCTTGAACTTCAATTTAATAAAATTGAAAAAAGATCAAAATTTTATTGAAATATTGCTGATTTATTACAAACCATGAAATTTGTCTCCTGTTTTGTATAAAAATGAATGTAATATTTTACAATACAAGTAAAAGTGATTAAATGCCAGTCCCTAATATGTCTGATTATTTTAAAAATCGAAATGCTTCTTGTATAAGAATGGCCCAAATGAAATTTCTTAAACGAAAAGAAGATATCGATGCCATAAATGTCTCTATTGGTAACGTTATTTTACCAGTACATCCTGCAATGTATAAACGGATGAAAGAATTGACAAATGATGATAGTCCTTTTGAAAAAGGTTTAATTCAATATACAGCATCTGTTGGTTTAGCAGAGACAAATGAAGCATTTTTAAAAATAATTAATGCAAGTGGGTTCGATACATCAAAATTATATTCTCAAATTACTGATGGTGGTAGTAATGCCATGGAATTAATTATTATTGGGGTTTGTGGACCAGCAGGATCAAAAGAAAAACCATTATTATTATTTGATGCAATCTATACCAATTATTTATTAATGGCCAATCGAACCGGAAGACCTACACTATCTATCACTCGAAAATTACAAGATAATGGTAAATTTACTCTTCCTGATATCAAAGAAATAGAAAATTTAATAATTAAAGAGAAACCAGGAGCAATTTTAGTTATCCCTTATGATAATCCTACAGGCAATTTTTATTCTCAAGAAACATTAATTGAAATTGCTGAATTATGTGTAAAATATAATTTATGGATGATTAGTGATGAAGTTTATCGTGAATTATGTTATATTGACGATCAAAAATTGACGAGTATATGGGGGTTAACAAATGAAATTGTTCCAGGAATTGAAGGGAGAAGAATTGGAATAGAATCAGCGAGTAAATTGTGGAATGCCTGTGGTCTTAGAATTGGAGCAATAATTACTGATAACTTCGAATTTCATCAAAAATGTGTCTTTGAACATTCAGCAAATCTTTGTGCCTCAGCTATTGGTCAATATGTCATGGGTGGAATTGCAAATCTTACTATTGAAGAACTAAAGCTTTGGTACGAACAACAAAGGACTTACTATAAAAAAATGGGAAAAACACTAGTGAATCAATTTCATGAAATTTTTCCAAATCTCATAGTATCCAGTCCTGATGCATCGATATATTCTGTGATTGATGT
The DNA here is from genome assembly GCA_964413395.1 of uncultured archaeon. Classification (GTDB taxonomy): domain Archaea; phylum Asgardarchaeota; class Lokiarchaeia; order Sigyniarchaeales; family Promethearchaeaceae; genus Lokiarchaeum. The sequence continues at coordinate 2,911 of CAYPTZ010000461.1, forward strand.
TAAAAAAATTGCCAAACCCAACTTTAATTCAGCAGATTTTGTTATGTTCTGTGCAGAGGAAGGAAAAATTGAATTAAATGGAAAATATATGACATTGTTAGTGGCGCCAATGGAAGGTTTTTATCAAAATGAAGAAGGAGGAATTAATCCTGGGCGCACTCAGATGCGAATAGCATATGTAGAAACACCAAAACGAATGAAATTAATTCCTGAATTATTTAAAAAATTATTCTATTTATATGAATCAAATCAAAAATAATTCATATTTTAATGATTTTTTTTATAATTTTTTAAGTTGTCTTTTTCTTAAGAAAATTTTGAACAATAATTAGAAATATTCCAAAATATCGGTTTTTTGTATGCATATGAATACTAGTACAATACGTAGTTTTTTTTTAAAATATTGGAAAGAATTTTGTGATTTAATATGAAAATGCCTAAAATTGCAATAATGGGTTTGGATAATGCGGGAAAAACATCTATCATTAAAGTGATTCAATATAATTTTAGTAATATTTGTAAAGTTGTTCCTACATCTGGTGTGGAGCGACATTTTCTTGAATTTCTGGGAACTAAACTTTCTATTTGGGATTATGGTGGGCAAGAAAAATATCGAAATAAATACATCGAAGATTCACAAAATTATCTCAAAAATGTCGGATATCTTCTATATGTTATAGATATGGCAGATGAAATTCGTTATTCTCAATCTTTAGAATATTTAAAAAAGATTTTCGATATATTAGCCAAATCAAAAAATAA
>CAYPTZ010000462.1:0-1057 GCA_964413395.1 uncultured archaeon
CGTAAATTTTTATACCTTAGGGACTCCAATTGGAATTGGATTTGGTATAAGTACTCTTGTCGGTCTTTTTGTTGGTTTTATGGTTATTACATTAACTATTTATAGCGCCACAGTTGAGTCTATTCCTGAATATGGAACCTTGAAAGCTATTGGGGCATCAAAAAGAACAATAAAGGGTATTATATTTGAGCAAGTCTTTTTAATTATTACTATTAGCTACATTGTTGGAGCTATATTTTCATATTTCTTAATTAAAACACAAGCATATTTCACACTAATGCCATTTCGTCTTACCTTTAGTCTATTGATTTCTATATATTTTATAGCCATGGTAGTTGGGTTATTAGGAGCATTAAATGCCGTGAAAAAAGTAAATAAAGTGGATCCTGCAATAGTATTCAGGGCCTGAGGTGAAAAAATTGAGTGAAATAATATTAGAAACTAAAAATGTTAAAATGATTTATAATTTGGGTAAAACCCATTATACTGCTGTCAAAGATGTATCATTGAAAGTCCATAAAGGAGAAGTGATTATTATCCTAGGGCCAAGTGGAAGTGGAAAAACAACTCTACTGTCTATGATTGGGTGTATTCTTACACCCACTTCAGGTGAGGTCTTTATTGATAATAAAATGATTACTGATAAAAATCCTAACTTATTATCGAAAATACGAAGAGAACAGATTGGATTTATTTTCCAGTCTTTTAATCTTCTTAGAAATTTAACCGTTATGGAAAATGTGGAAGTAAGTTTGAACTTGAATGCTATAAAGGGAAATAGGGCAAGAGAAAAAGCTCAAGAAGTATTAATTCAACTTGGTTTAGGAGAAAGAATGCATTATTACCCTAAGGATTTAAGTGGTGGAGAAAAACAAAGAGTTTCTATTGCCAGAGCCATTGTTAATCAACCTAAAATAATTCTAGCAGATGAACCAACAGGAAATTTAGATTCAAAACGAGGTCAGCATATCGGTGAAATGTTACGAAATTTTGCTAAGGAACTTGATACTGCAATAATAATTGTCACTCATGATAATCGAATACTAAAATATGCTGA
>CAYPTZ010000462.1:1157-3663 GCA_964413395.1 uncultured archaeon
TTGATACTGCAATAATAATTGTCACTCATGATAATCGAATACTAAAATATGCTGACAGAGTTTTATTTTTTGAAGATGGAAAAATAATTGATGAAAAAATTAATTTAAAAAATTGATAAAAAGATTATTCTTTTTTATCTTTGACTTTCTTTTCTTTTTTTTCTTTTTTCTTGGTTTCTACTTTTGTCAATGTATCATCCAATAGTTTTTCTGCTTTAATTAACCTCACATAAGTGAAAGCATATCCATTATGAAGGAAAAAGCTAAATAATAATCCAAGTAAAATGAAAATTTCCACAGTCAAACAATAGGCAAATAATGCTGCTCCATTTGTCTGAGCCGCTAAAATTGTAAAGATTGTTTCACCACTGGCAGCAATTGCTGTTACCATTGCACTAATAAACCAAATTAATAAAGAGATAATAATTAATGTAACTGCTACTAATATTCCACCTGCAAGCCATTTTGCTGAACTATTCTCTTCATCCATATCTTTTGGTTTATATTGTTCAAATAGTGCTGTCATAATGAATTTATTTCCAGACTTATAGAAAAACATGGTAACTATTAAAGCAATAAAAATAAATGTTGCAATAATTCCGATAATTGAAATTTGACTTCCAAAAGCTAAATCTCCTCGGAAATATGTTCCAAAATCTGAAGAAATCATATCAATAATGATCCATAGAACTCCTAATACCATTCCAATTAAAATTCCAACAATTGTTAAAAATACTATTTTTCCAATTAATTGTTCATTTTGTTCAAAATATTGATTTCCTTTAACTTTTTTATTGTATTTTAAAATTTTATTTACTATAATATGATATCCATTTTGCCAAATGTAGATTAAAGCATATAATAGTGCATTCATAAAAAGAATTAATATTCCTGCAATTAAAATCCTAGGTCCTCCTGGCCAATTTGCCATGAATGAAAAGAATCCTTCATCATCATTATTCGAGAAAATTAGAGAAATTATATTAATCACAAAACCTAAAAAGATTAGGAAAAATGAAAGAAGACCTCCAACAGTAATGAATTTTGCTAACATATATTCTTCTTTATCTTTTTTATCCAATTCCGGAATTTCCTTAAATAATTTTTCTGCCAGGCTCGTTTTTCCACGTTTGTATAATACAACTAAAAATAATACTAAGAAAAATCCGATAACTAATACCAAACCCATAACAAAAAGCTTCGTTTGGATCGCTAAATCCTGGAAAGCCTCCCAAGCTCCTGTTGTGAAGGCATCTTTAATTGCCCAAATAACACCAACAATTGTTACAAATAGGCCTGTAACATAAATCCCCAAAATTGTTTTTACTGTAATATCTTTGTATAATTGCTCTTTTTCTTCTGGACTCATTTTTGGCTTTTCTTTATTTTCACTTTTATTTTTATCACTCATTTTTATTACCTACATAAATCATTAATATATTTGATATATTGTTGCCAGCCACTTATATATGTAATGCCCTTGTTTTACTATGATTTGAAGAAGAAAAAATGAAAAAAAAAATGAAAAATAATTAGTTGAAGAGTTTTTCTTTACTTTTATGCTTAACACTGGTTATTGCATTGCGAATTTCAATGAGATCTGACTTAGGATCAATTAATCCTTTTTTAGAACCTTCCACTAAATCAACTGGGACTATGTTGGTGCCCTTAAGGGCGGTCATTTTTCCATAGTTGCCGCTAATGATATATTCACATGCATGCCATCCGTATCGTAATCCCAATACTCGATCAAAAACATTTGGGGTTCCTGCTCTCATAGTATGTCCCAACACTACTGATCTTACTTCATATTCCGCATTTCGTTCTTCAAAATACTTCTTTAAATCTTCACGTTTATTTAATTCTTCCTCAATTTTACTTGCCATACCTAATTTTGGTAATTCAGGGTTTCCGAATGAATCTTTAGGTAAGTTGTCAATAGTTTCTTGGGTAATAACTGTAAAATCATTATCAATTGATTCTTTTGTAGGATAGGCACCTTCTGAACAAGCAATAATGTGATATTTATAACCTGCATTTGCTCGTTTCTTCAATACATCAACAATATGTTTCTGAAAGCTAAAAGGGGTTTCAGGTAATAATATAATATCTGAACCAGAAGAAATTCCACTATATAATGTTAACCAGCCTGCATCTCGACCCATAACTTCTACTACGAAAATCCGTTGGTGAGAATGTGCTGTAGTAGTTAAGTTATCTAATGTATTACTTGAAAGTTGAGCTCCACTAAAGAATCCAAATGTAAAATCTGTCCCTGCTAAATCATTATCAATAGTTTTTGGGCATCCACAGACTTTTGCATTACCATATTTAAACATAGCGGCAGCCACTCCTTGGGTATCATCTCCTCCAATTGAAATTAAGGCATCAATTCCAATTAATTCAAATTTATCTGCCAAATTTTTTCCAATTTCAGTCACTTTCAATTCCTTTTCTTTTGGATCTGCAATTTTTCCTACTGCTTTGAATGGATTTGTTCGAGATG
>CAYPTZ010000463.1:0-3661 GCA_964413395.1 uncultured archaeon
TTCCCTTGTTTATGTAAGAACTGATTCGGAGAACTCGGGAACTGAATTTTATGAGAAGCATGGGAAAGATCTATATTTTCAAAAAAATGGATACCCCTTTGAGAAAATTCCAAAATGGGCATCTAATGGAATTAAAGGTCAAATTCGAGTAAAAGATCTTCGTGGAAATCTAGATATTCTTATTGAACAGATTACAGGAGAAGTAAAAACATCTTCTCCAGAAAGTTTGTATTTTAAATCTGATAAAACTATTGATATTAAATTAAGGCGTGAAGTTTTGGGAATAATAAGTAATATCATGTTTGCAACAAGTACAGCGAGTGATCAATTATACATTCCATTGAAACCAGGTAAAAACCAGCCAAAATACCTCCTTCTTACAGCATTCAACAAATTCAAAGAAAGGTATCAAAATGGTGAATATGATTCAGATTTTGAAGCCTTTGAAGCTTTACGAATCATGTCGATGAAAATTGAAGAAAATTTTCCAACAATAGGATATAAAATTCTTCAATGGATTCTTCCTTCAGGAATAAATCTGGATGGTGTCGAAATATGGAATATTGAGCAGTTGAGAAATGCCTTAGGTTTTAAGCCATTGTGGGGAAAACATTGGAGCAAAGACCTTCCAAACGCAGAAAAGATGATTCTTTTCATAACACAAATCCAAAATCTTTGTTATGGGACACCATTCATTACAAAGTATTATAGCCGCTCAGAAACAAATCATTGGACTTATTTACAGCAAATTCTGAACAATTTTATAAGTATTACTAAAGGTAGCGAAATGAAAAAATGGGTATCTCAAACTGAAATTTGGAACTTAGTTACTGAATCAATAAATAATCAAGATCCTAAAGTTGGAGCCGTTAACTGGTATAATATGCATTGGGCCTTGTTTGAAGTATTAGGATTAATAACAAATTATATGATGCAGATATATGCAATTGGAAATCCTCAAAATCAGATTGATTATTCGGGATTTAATACATTCATGTCGCATTCTTATGAGACATATTATACAGATACTCATTGGGACAGCAATACATTAACGAGGATAAACACATTGATTCAGAATTCACAACGTTTTTTTGGCCGTCAGGAAGAAATCACCCAATTTCCTTCATATTCTTTTCCATCAGAAGGGACCCCTATCAACTTAAAATTTCAAAATGATCCAGAACGATTCATAGTCAATTTGGCGAGTATGGTAATGAAGGATATAAATAATATAAAGATCATCCCTCTGAATTCTCCTTTTTCAGGAATAAAAAAGGTTTGGGCTATGAGTGGTAGTCATAAGGCTCAAGGTAATGATATTTCGAACCGGGATAGAATTTCTGATTATGATATAATGAATATAAAATATCCTGAAAATTCAAAACCATGTTATTGGGATGTGGCTATTGAACTTTGGAATGGTAAGATTATAGTGTTTGAGCAATTAGATAATCATGGAATTTATGCATGGTGTAAATTCTTTGATATTCGAGACGGTCATTTACCAAAGGGATATCCTGCTGTTTGCACGGATTGGTTTGATGAACATACTCAATGGTTAGGAGAATATACGGACAATCCAAATGAAGTTCCACCACTTATGGAAATATCGGCTGTTTTAAATCGAGATAGACTTTGGACTCTTATGAATATCATCAATAAGAACATGGAATTTTATCATTCAGGTGAGCATTCCTTTTATGGTGAGCTTAATCTTTTGATTGCAGCAGCATTGAATCATCCTGATTGGTATCATATGGATGAAACTGTGACTGAAGCACTGGCAAGAGAATTCTGTGTTAACAACGATGGTTATTGGTATGGAAAAACGGAATTTTGGTATGCTCATCATATTTCAAATATTCCAAATCCGAATAATCCAGGATGGGTTCGATTTCATGACTTGGAAAAATATCCCTATGGAAATTAAACCATTCTATAAATTTAATTTCTTTTTTTTTATTCCAAAGTCTTAGAAATAGAGAGGAGAGTATAGGTTTAAATATTTCCCCTCTATACATTAGTATAAATAGAAAAAGCAAAAAGTGAAAAACATGGTTCGTTCTTCCTCAAATCTACCATTAAATGCCAAAGATGTTGAATTTATTGAGAACTTAGACTATCCTATGAAACGCCATAATTCTATTGAGAATTTTAAAAATGATGTTTCATATTATAAATTTTATGCTCCAAATGGATTTATCACTCATATATGTTTTGGAAATATAAAGAGAATTTCTTCAAGGTTCAGAGATTTTTCTCCTTCATTTAAAAATCTGACTCATCTTGAATATCTAAGATTTCAAGGAACAGAGTTTGAATCCTACAAATCTTTCCCAAATTCCTTTCCTAATTTAAAATCTTTAATCATTATTGGTGATACTTTCAAAAATTTTCAATCATCCCCCTTATCTTTACCTCAACTAAAATATTTGAGTATAGGTAATAATAATCTTCAAAATTTTGACTTTTTACCTACTGATCTTTCAAAATTACATGAAATTAACTGGACTATGGCACCAAATCCTACCAAGAATGTTGCTCTCATTTCCAAAATTATGACTTACCCAAATCTCAAACGCCTGACTATCACCCATTGTGATTTTTTCTCGTTGCCACATCATCTCACATGTTATAATTCGCTTGAATATTTATCACTCGCATCAAATAAATTGAATTCTTTGGAGTTTCTCCCCAAATCACTTCCAAATTTAAAATTTCTATCCATCCGAAATAATTTTTTTAAAAATTTTAAAACATTTCCAACAAATCTACCAAAATTAATTCGTTTAGACGTTCAACATAATCCTATTGACTCTCTCCACGGTCTATCCCGACCCATATTATCTCATTTGATTGAATTGAATATACAAAATGGAATTAGCGATATAAATTGGGAATTTTTTCCTCTCAATGTGAAACTCAGATTACCTGCACGCGTATGGATGTGGATTGAATCTCAAGATATCAAATCAATCCTCGATTATTATAAATATTCCATTTCTGATCTCTGTAGACAAGTCATTATTCAAAAAAAAGCATCTCTAATTGAAAAAGAACGACTTCAATATGAAATTTCGCACAAGGATTTACACTATCTTGAAAAAAATTTACCACCAAATTCTCCCATTTTAGAGGGTTTGCAGAATCGATTTAATATTTCAACAATTTTTTCCCATAGAGATACGATATTATTGTGAATTAATTGAAGCATTAGTTTTTCATCTGAATATTTATCCGTAATCACTCTATTGTTGGCTTCAACTCATTTTCACATATCTTTTGGATCCTGCAATTGAATCTATCGCTTTTGAGCGATTTACTCATAATTCGTTTCCCTATTCTTTTAAATTTAAACTTCCCCCCACTGTGTATTCTTGGATTGAAGCGGGTGATGTTGAGCAAGTGTATCAATATTTCGCCACTCCCATTGCTGACCTCTGTCATCACATCGTCGCTGATCATGAACCCACGGACCTCGAATTGCAACGCTTATCTACTGAAATTACTCGCTATGATCTACATTATCTTGAAGCCAATCTCCCTGCTGACCATCCTCTTTTAGATCAATTATCTGGTCTTTTTTATTTCTCCACCTTTTCCAAAGATAACCCCATCCTTTTCTAATCATTTATTTGCACCTTTTCCTTTTTTTTCCAAT
>CAYPTZ010000464.1:0-3636 GCA_964413395.1 uncultured archaeon
TTAAAATCACCCAATTCTATTGGATCAGAATTTTCAGGAAACTCTAAATATAAGGGAGCAACAGTGTCTTTTACACTAAAATTACCAGAAAGGCTATTCCAATTATTTTCTGTATCATTAGCATGAATTGTAAAAAATAAATCTCCCTTTGTTATAATATAATCATTAACAGTTAAATTAATACCCCAAGTATTCAGACCAATATTCGCCATAGTCCATTGGTCATTTCCTAAAATCTCAATAAAAACAGTGGAGGAATTGGTTTCATGGTCAACAACATCTATATTTATTTCTATATCATCCCCTAATTCAACGGGTGAACTATTCATTGTTAAGTTTCCGAGAATCGGAGCCTCAGTACTTATTACAGTAATATTTCCTGAAGTGCTATTAATATTTTCTGCTTTATCAATAAAATATAGAGTATAATTATGGACACCAACAGAATTTAATTTCCATTGATCAAAATACCACTTATCTGCTCCAGCAAATTGCATTGTGTGATTTTCAAGATCATATTCGATCTTTACTTCTTTGATACCAACACCATCATTATCAAAGGCTTGAACAGAAATGTTTTCATAAGAACCAATTTGAATTGTCTCAGCACTTTCAAGGATATTTAAAAAGGTAGGTTCTGTAGTATCTTCAACTGTAATATTTTGTGGTAAAGTAGAATTCCAATTATTATTCTTATCTTTCATATATATGGTATAATTATGAGTTCCATTTGATGGAACCCATGAATAAACAAATTGCTCGCCTCCCATATAATTCATGTCATAATTTATACCGTCAATTTCGATGAAAACAGTATCTAGAAGAAAAAATCCATCGGGATCAGTTACGTTTATGGAAATTGTCTCAGAAGCCCCCATTTCGAGAGGATCGGCAGATTCAACCAAATTTGAATAGATTGGATTAGAATGATCATGAGTATAATCAATAGGCCCATAAATTAAAAAAGTGGACCCATAGTTTAATTAAGGCGATCCGATAAGTAGATCAGATCTACCATCCGAATTATAATCCCCAGCTAGAGTTAAACATCTCCCAGATTCTTGTTCTCCTGTAGTACCTAAATAAGTCATATTTGCATGAGTTGCATATAATTCTGAGGGGATATATTCTGTAGCATTCCCATAGAATAAATAAGATTTTCCCCGCTTCACTTCATATCCATAAGCCCCTACCAAAAGATCATCGTAACCATCTTCATTATGATCACCATTAAGCGAGATGGAATATCCTGCAAAATCACTAATATTTTCTCCAGTAAAGGTCACATTTGCATCATTCGTATCCATAGAATTATTGAGGAATTCACCTCCATAGAAAATAAAAACCTCTCCAGTAGAATCAGCAGTGGTAGGAGAACCCAGAGCAATATCATCATAAGAATCCCCATTAAAATTACCTACACTAATTGAATATCCAATTTGACCATGTAAACCATTAATTGTTGCATTGGAATAATCTTCTGGTGCTTCGATACCCGATAGGGTACGACCTCCATAAATAATATAAATTTTCCCCGGTCCACTAGTACTATGTGACCAAGCGGGAGCACCTGTAATAATATCAATATAGCCATCATTATTTATATCACCTGTAGCTATAGCGCCCCCTACTCTTTTAAAAGAGTAATAATAATCTCCATCTATTATGTAATCTGCGTCTCCTAAATTAGTATTTTTTCCAAACGAGACACCTCCATAAAATAAATACACTCTTCCATGATAACTTCTTAGCCCAATTTCAGTATCAAACTCAGGGTCTCCAATTAGAAAATCATCAAAACCATCATCGTTTATATCACCCGCACCACAAAGAGAATCTCCAGGAATTCCACAATCCGCTTCACCAACGAATGAAGCATTTGCATGGATTAGATTAGTGTTTTTTGTCAAAGAATTGTTACCCAAAATAAGATAAATTTTATGAGCCATAAGGGCAGTTATAAGAAAATCATCATAGCCATCATTATTAACATCACCTGCGGCTGCGGTTTTCCAACCTGCACGATCATTTGTGTTTTCACCAATAAAAGAAGCATTACATGTCAATTCAAGATTCATAGTTGGAGTGAAATGAAGGTTAAAAGGATTTGTTCCATAATAAATATAAACTGCACCCGTTAAGGAATTGGAATTAGGGTCGCTTATAGCAAAATCATCATGACCGTCACTATTGACATCTCCAATAGAAGAAACCCATTGGCCACTATTCGACCCATTACCTTCAAAAGTAACATTTGCTGAAGTAGAAAGTTCGAAATCTGTAGAACTACTTGGTCGATTTTGAATTTTTTCGAATTCCTTTAGATTATTTATTAATGAATTAGTCCTATTTGGTAAATTGAATGAAATATTTAGAGAAACAATAAATATCATCGAAATAATAATTAATGAAGAGACTTTGCAGTAGTATCTTCTCATAACAAAAAATAGAATGTTCCAACCTAATAATTATGCTAAACATAATACTACCAATAACATTATTGTATACATTACAACATCTCAAGAATTCTATATTTAAATATGTAATGTTATATTCTAAATTTAGGATTATGATTTCGAATACCAGAAAATTAAACCTAGATTAATTTTTAAGGAATAATATCGATGAATATTAAATCAACGATATTTTGATCCCTTTGATAGAAATCACTAAAGATAATTAACATATTGTTTATCTTTTATCAAAAAAATTTCAGTTTGATAATCTCAATTTCTTAATTTTATTTTTTTTCATACATAACTTTTTAGAGGCTCGATTTCTATTTACAGTAAAATTTGTATAATAATAAGATTTTTTGGTTAATTATTTCAACCAAAATATAACAATGAGGAGAGATAATTTATTTAAAATTATTATTTTGAAATTTTAAATTAGCCATATTTTATTTTGGATATTCTAAAGTTTAGAATTTTGATAATTTAAATAAAAGTGTGAGAAAAATGTTTGAGTTTATAAAATAAGTTCAAAAAGTTAACCTATAATGTTCTCATATTATTTTTTCTTAAAAATTAAGGAATCAGAATTAATGCAATATCGTAATCCTGTTGGTTCCGGTCCATCATCAAAGATATGGCCTAAATGTCCACCACATTTTTTACAGACTATTTCTCTTCTGGTCATGCCATAACTATCATCTTTCTGTTCTATGACATTGTCTTTATTGAAAACCTCATTAAAACTGGGCCAACCACATCCTGATGAATATTTATTCATTGAAGAAAATAGAGGCAGATCACAACCAGCACAATGATAAATGCCTTCTTTAAAATGATCCCAATATTTTCCAGAAAAAGGATTTTCTGTACCCTTTTCGCGAAGAATATAATATTGTCCTTGAGTTAATTTTTTTTTCCAATATTCATCAGAATTTTCCATTTTCAACATGCATCTCATTATTTCTTAGAAATATGTGATTAAAATACAAAATTAAGTATAAAATTAGTATCATTTTACTTATTATTTTATAATAATAATAAATTTGTTGAAATTATAGTTAAATCTTTTTTTAATTTTTCAAATTGATTTTACATTTGACTACAAAAAAAAAAAATTCAATGAGAGATTAAAGGGACTTCGAAAAAAAATTCAGATATAATACTCAAACTTATTAAAATA
>CAYPTZ010000465.1:0-3636 GCA_964413395.1 uncultured archaeon
ACTCAAAACTATATTATTAACTAAAAATGTATTAGCATTATACATTTTAATGTCAATTATAGCAGATTTAATAAAAATTTGATTTTTGTAAATGTAATTATGAATATCATAATTTTCTGTTGTTGCAATACATTTTTGATTATTATATTTGAATTTAATAACAAAATTATTTAAATTCTTATTATATTTTGCAGAATTGACATAATATGATACAATTATGTTTTGAATACGAGTTCCAAACAATTCTTTTTTAATTCTATCAGAAATTTGTTGTTTATAATGTTTTTGATGATAATTTCTACGATATTCTTTATATTTGCTAATATTGTTTCGTTGATATTCTGTATATTTGACAATATTATTTCGATAATAATTTCTGAGATATTCACGCCTTTTCTCTTTTTTTCCCAAATTTAAAATTTTTTTTTTTTTTATAGTCATAAGCAATTTATAAAATAAAACAATAATATTTAATATTTTTGCAAATGGGATAATATAAATTACGTAATTTAATTAATTAGTGAATATTATTTATCAAAAATTATATAAATTACGTAATATTTATTTTAAAATAAATTAATTAAATGAGAAAGAGTTAAAAAAGATTTGAGTATTACAATTTGTTATTTAGTGCTTCTAATTCATTTAAAGTTTCTAATTTAGCATTTAGAGTATAAATGTTATTTTCTATTTGTAAAAGTTCCTGTACTATTTTTTTTTTATTTTTTTTTTCCATTTCCAACACCAGCATTAATTTTATTATATCTATATTTTTTGATCGATTAATATTCATCCATTCTTATTATTTCCATATTAAAGGGGGTGATACCCAATTGTAAATCTTTGATCAAAAGACTTTTAATTGAGTATCTGGGGAGATAAAAATAAAAAGAAAGACTAATATTATGAATTAAATTTAATTATTTATACTTTTTGCTAATTTGAGTATTTAAATATGTAGTATTTCATAATATCCTAAATATAATCCATCAGAAATGATTAACAAACTACTAAGTAAATACTAAATATTTAAATAGTAAATTTATTGAGTATTTAAACAAATAATAAAATATATTGTATTTTTTTTACGAAATATAGTTTTGAATCCAGTATTTTTGAAGATATTTTTATTTTTGTACTCAAAACTTAAACATTTTTAAAAATGGAATATTCAAATTATAATTTTTTAAGAATAGAATAAAAATTCGTTTAATTGCCGTTTTAAGACTATAAAAAATTTTAGACTTAAAATTGTATATTTTAAAAAAAATCAATTAAATCGGTAAAAATTTAATATTTTTTATAATTATTACATTCATTTAATCATAGAAAAAATATATTTATTATTTCTAATTTTAAATGATTCAAAACTATATTTAGATTAGTATTTTTTATTACTTATATAATCTAATATCAATTTTAATAGATCTTTTAATCATAAAAAGACTTTACCTCAAAGTCAGAAAGTCAGGTGGTCATTTGAATTTTTAGGCATATATTTTTTTTCTCAAATGAATTATGTAGTAGGAGGGAAAAGAATAATTAAAGTTGGAAAAGATGAATTTTATCAACAAATAATGAACATTGAAGACAGAATCGAAATTATTTTAATTGAAATTGAATATCTTGAGAAATTGGAAAAAAAAATTTCAAAATCACAAAATTAATATTTTGATTATGGTGAATTAAATCATCTCATAGCCATGGTATTATTAAATTCTATCTCTTTACTTAATTTATTCTTATTATTTATTATTTTATATATTTTAAATTGGTTTTCAATGTAATCTAAAAATTCAACTAAAATTTCTTGATTTCTTTTTTGTTCATAAAAATTATAATCTTCTTTAGATTTCCATTTATATAGTTTAACATTATCACCACCATCGATTATTTGTAAACTCCATTTCATCATATCGATGCTAATAAAAGTATTTTTTAAAGAATTTTTATCAAATTCAATAATATCAAATTTACAGATACAATGTAAAACTAATTCTATATCTTCAATTTTTAATGATTTTAAAGAAAAAAACATTCGATATATATCGCTCCTTCTAAGTGAATCATAAAATAATAAAAATTTTTTTTTTTTTTTTTTTAATTCCTTTTTTTCTTTAAAATTTATTGACCATTGAGAAATTTTATAACCGATTATTATAGATATAATCGAAATTATTAAATCCCAAATATATTCAAATAACTTATTATCTAAAGCATTATCTATATTTTGCCAAATATCAAAAAGCATAATAAAAATATTGGTTATTTCCTTTAAATCTCTTTAGTTTTTAATTGTATTTTTTTCTAAGATGCTTCTATTATTCTTTTTTTAAAATTTAATTTATATTTTAGATAATAAAAGAAAGGGAAGCCTTTTTTTCAAAAATCTCATATTAATATATTTTTATGAATTTGAAATGGAAAAAATTATTTCCCATTTTGAAATTTTTTGTATATGATTGGCTATTTGGTTGATTGATTTTCTGTTTTCAAGTAAATTATCTGAAAATTTAATATTACAATGAGCTTTACTTTTATCACTTGGTTCAAATTCAATGTAAATATCTTCTTTAAATTTAATCTTTTTAACTTTTTGAGAAATAACACCATTTTTTTGTGGATCTTTACTATGATTTTGAGTATATTTTGGATTACAAGCGGGAATTGTTTTTTGATCCCAATCAGCAGAAATTTCTTTATTTTTTAAAATTGTATTTTTAAAAAAAGCCCTTGAAATATAGATTGAACCATCTGGATTTTTTTTATCTGGAACATAGAAATCTTCATGAATATGTTCAAACATATTATCTTCATTATGAGGTTGATTTAAAGCAATATCTTCTGTAGCCATTGGGTTATTTTCTCCATATCAGTATTAAATAAGTATTCTTTATAGAAATCATCGTCTTTTTTATTTGAAAAATATATATTTAGAGGTAAATTGAGATTCTCTGGTATAGTAATTTGCAAATCAAACTTATCTTCTGTCCATTCCAATTCGATATTACCAAAAGCTCCAGGAAATATCATTGGAAATGGAAAATCATAATTTTTTTCATTTTTTATATAATGTATTAATTTTGAAATAAAAAATAATGAATTATTTATAGTTTCTCTTTTATATTCATATTCAAGATTTTCATTACGAATAATTGTTCTATTCATTAATCTCTTAATTCTATCATTATACTTTATTTTTAATTTATCAAATAAATCTGTAGGTCCCAGCCAATATATGTCTAATATATCAGAGATAACTGGCTTTCCTCCTGGTGTTTCTTTATATTCTCCAAAAACTCTATAAATTTGGTCATCTTTTAAATTATATTTTTTTAATTCATCTTCATATTTACATATGATTTCTTTTCCTTCTAAAGTAATAATCCAAAAAGTCTCCCATTTCTTTTTAAATCCATCAAATATTCCGGTTATATTCGGAATTCCTTCAATTTTTTCTACATTTATTAAATCCTGAATTATATTTCTTTTTTCTTTAGTAAAATAAACTTCAAATTCACTTTCTTTCCAATCCTCCTTTAACTCATTATGGGTTAATTTAAAATCATTTTCATAAAATGGTTGTAGATTTTTTAAGGAGTTCTTTTTGGATGGGGTGTGTGGTGGGTTATTTTG
>CAYPTZ010000466.1:0-3627 GCA_964413395.1 uncultured archaeon
CCACATGACAACAGTAAATTTAAAATCAAAACGAAAAGAATACATTTCTTCATTTTTTCTTAATAATAATTTTAGTTGTTTTTTTTTAAGTATATTTTATATCATATGGTGTAGCAATGGGATTCAATTTAAGGTATGGTTTGGTAGCTAAAGACATCGCACATATTGGGGTATATTTAGTGGAAAAAAGTGAACCTATATTTAAAGCATTGGAAATCATGAATAAAAGACATGTATCATCAGTAATTGTTGAAGATTTTGATGATTTATCAAATTATTATATACTCTCTGAAAGGGATATTATACGTTATTTTGTTGAAAATCGAGTTCCTCTTGATTTTCTTGGTTTTGTTGCTGGAGGAAGAGAAATTTTACAGCATTCACAAGTAAAAGATATAATGCGGGGCCCTATTGATATTATTAAAAAAGAGACACCTATAGATGAAGTAATCCAAATTATGAATAAGAAAGGATTTAAACGGGTAATTATTGGTAATGAAAGGAATCAACCAATAGGTGTGGTGTCTTCTAAAGACATTATCCATTGGACATCAAAATTATTACCTAAAGGTTCTCCTTTGATGATTGGGGTAATGGAAAAAAATTCTGGTTTAGTTATCTGTGAAAAAATCTTCAAAGATGTTCTTAATAATGATATGCTTTCATTACTTGGAGGATCTTTATCTGCTTTTACTAGTATTACCTCTGAAATAATTGAACAGTCTGGAAATGTCAGGTTAATTGAAAAAGAAAATTTTGAAATTATGCTTGAAACTATTGAAGATATCACCTTTTATCTCATTGTGAATATTTCGTCAATTTCTCTTAGAAGGCAATTACAAGATTTTTCCACCCAATTTATGAAAAAATTTCAAAATGAATTATCTCACCGAAAAAAATCTCATGGATTAGCTTCGATAAATGTATTTAAAATTGGAAGCCTATCCAGAATCTTCGAATAATTATAGTTCATTAATCAAATAATTAATAACATAACTAAAATTCAATAATATCGACTATTTTTCTATTGCGATAGATGTTCCATCTTCTTGACCAAAGAATACTTTTGAAGCCATATCAATAAATAACCCTGTTTCAACAACTCCCGGTATAAGTGTTAATTTTTCATTTAGCGATTTTGGGTCTTGAATTGGGCCAAAATCAACATCAATAATAAAATTTCCATTATCTGTTATTAATGGGCCCATTTTTCTTTCAGCTAATCGTAATGTTGGCTTTCCTCCCATATCCTTAAATTTTTCCATCAATGGCATGTATGCTATTGGAATTACTTCAATAGGAATACCCTTTTTCCATTTTTCACCAAGAAATTTAGATTTTTTACTTAAATCTGACACAATTATTAGAGTTTTTGAGTTAGAGGCAACAATTTTTTCTTGCACGTGACATCCTCCTCCTCCTTTGATTAAATTTAGGTTATTATCCACTTCATCAGCACCATCTATATCAACATCAATCTCAAAATGGCGAGATAAGTCACTTAAAGGAAGTTCATTTTCAATAATCAGTTGTTTTGATTGAAAAGAAGTTGGTATGCAAATAATATTTATATGTTCCATTTTGATCTTTTGAGCAATCCTTTCTGCAACATAAACTACAGTAGATCCACTTCCAATTCCGACAACCATCCCATCTTTAATAAATTCATCAACAGCAGCATATGCGGCACTTTTCTTTGCTTCAGTAATCTGATTTCTAACCATTATATATATTAATATTTTATATAAAAAAAGAAATTCTATTAATAAAATAAAGAAAATCTAAAATTAATGAACATAATTATAAAAAGGATATTTATAATAGAGTAGGGTTTTTTAAAAAAATTATAAAGTTCTCTAGTTTTTTTTTTTATATTTATTAAATACATACTTTTATATATACTAATTGAGATAATATATGATGAATTAAGAATTTTAATCTATAGTGGTTCTAGCATCGCTGGTGCTTGAATTGAGGTTAAATTATTAATTCATTTTAAGCAAATAATTTTTTTCTAAAAAATTTTAAAATTTGATTAAATTTTTTTTTAATAATTTATCTGGGATGTATGTTTTTGTTAGAAATTCAATTCCATGACAAGATAATACTTGAATTTCTGCTTTTACTTGATTTTCTTTCATTATTTCTAATTGTTGTTTAAGAGCAGGATTTAATAAAATGCGTTGATCTTGAAGTAGCTGATTTAATTTCTTCTTTTCATCATCTTCAATTGGTAATCTAGCATAATTTGGAATACAAAATTCATCAAGATCACTTGGATACATACCTAGCCACCAGATATCATTTACTACTAACCAAGGAGTCTCCATTGCTGAAGATATACTTCCATATGTATACGTTAAACCACATTCAATTCCTGCAGGATCACAATCAAATAAACCAAATGCAGGAATTTTTAATTTTTCCATTAATAATTTTATAAATTCTCTTGTAGCATAATTTGGAGATCCATCTGAAGTAATTGCAATACATGGGAAAGTTGTGGTAAATCTTTCTTCTATAATTCGCATCATTATAGCATCTTTTTCTAAAATAAGAATATATTTTGCTGTTGATTCAACAATTTCAATTTCTTTTATATCATAAATATTATAAAAAGCGCCAATACTTGTATAGCGTGAAAAATCGAAAATTTCTTGTCTATATCTTATTTTTAAATTTCCTATACAATTTCCTCTAGGTTTTGCCATGATCTGTAAATTTTTCCTGCGAATATTGAGTATAGATGCTAAATTTCCAAGAGAACGATCTGAATGTCTTTGGGTTTTAAAAACCTTTACATTTCCATAAAAAAGCTCCCGTTTTGTCATATGTTTATTTATTTGAAGAAGTTTTAAACAAATCTGTGCAACTTGCATGATTTTCTCAAATTCTTTATGTTTATTATCATCCATTTGAAGTGTGATTGCTTTATTTCCAATGAATATATTTCCAAATTCATCAAATATTACATTATTTCGATGGAAATCAGGCATTTTAAAATAAGGTAGTTCTCCTGTCGCTTCCTTTTTATTAACAAAATTGAATAATTCATTTAATCGGTTAATTACTATCTCTCTATTAACATCTTCAGCAATTATAACTTTTTTTGGAATTATGATTTTCTTTAGTTCTGGAATATAATTCTCAGAAATATTTGATACATGTTCTTTATATTTATTCATTATCTTTTCATTATTGTTCTTATCTTCAAAATCTACATTAAATAGATTTTTTTTTCTGTAAAGGAATAGAGAGTAGTAATTCAATTAATAATTCATAATTAAATTTAACATATTCTTTTATTTTAAGATCTGGTCTTTTTCCTTTAGTACAACTTGTATTATATTGCCGGATTATCTTATTGATTTCGTAAATGTTTTGTGAAGTTAAAAATTTCCTAATTTTTTTATCCAAATCTGTTTCTTCTTTTTTTTTCATATCATTAAATTACCTATAATCTTTATTTTTCAATTAATTTTTTATAATAAATTTGACTATAATTATTAAATATATAATCTAATTCATGTATAAAGAGAATTCGGCGATAATTTCTTATTTTTCATTCATTAATTAGTTTTTATGTAGTAACTCCTTTTTTTATGAAATCTAAAATTGATGCAATAG
>CAYPTZ010000467.1:0-1359 GCA_964413395.1 uncultured archaeon
AACCCTCTCCGGCCGCTATAGTTAACGCAGGGTGCGGTTTATCCCGGCCGGGGAGTGTTAAAAAGCTACAGGGAAAGAAAAAAAGTAAACAGGGGTAAGTTTTCCCAGGATATTAACAGGGCTTGACTTTGGCGACAGGAAGTTGTAATTTACAGGAATAAAGGCAGTAAAACCACAGAGATTTACACTCATGTATCAGCCATAATATCAAGGAAGATAAAAAACACTTTTGATAATATAAATAGCTAAAAATATTACATATGTTTGATTGACAAAAGAATCGCAATGTGAATATTGAGCACAAAATAGAGTTTAGTTTTTTGAGGCAAAAACCTCACCTATCCAACCAAATTTGGCAAATAGGTAAAGTTTTTCCTCACCTATAAACAAGTTGTGGGTTATTTATCGAAAAGAGACCAACGTCATGTTAAGATTAAATACATTTTATTATGAAAAAGACTGTGATAATTTTTATGTGTGTTTCTACAGTAGGTATATTGTCTTGTAAAAAAGATAATTCTGACGAACCATCAGAAGTAGGTAAAACACCACTTGTAATAAACGTTTATGATTATAATAATGATTTAGTCGCTCATTATGAATACAATGAAAATGAACAATTAATAAAAAGAGAATTTACTGACCCTGTAAATAATCTTTCATCTGATTTGATTTTCCATTATGAAAGTGATTTAGTGGATATTATAGAGTATGTTGACCATGATTTTTCGCAATATTCCTATGAGAAGCACTTTTTCTATAATGACAATAATAAAATTGATAAAATTGAAACACATCAAGGAGGACAGATTCTTAGCAACTTTCATTTAAACTATTCAAATCAAGGATTATTAGAATCTTTTAATACAACAGGAAAAGAACCTACGACCTTTTATGAATATGATCTGAATAAAAATGTAATAAAAACAACAAATCACTTAACAGATCCTTGGAATGGTCAAGAATCCATACAAGAGTGTGAATTTGTATATGACACAAAGAAAAAGGTTAATTTCGGTTTAGATTATCTGATAGGAATTGAATTGTTACCTTGGCGTGGAACGACTTCTAATTGGGAACAGAGTTTATCAAAAAACAACCTTATCTCCGAGAGCTGTTCAGGTAATGAATATACAATTGAATATTACCAAAACGATTGTCCCAAATCAATAACTACTAAATGGAAAAATATTGAAACAGAAACTCCTATGACGATAAGAATAGAATATAAAACTGAATAAAAACAACCCACAACACGCAATATAGCAAATGGCGGGGAAAGTAGTAAATTCGGGCATTGTGACCCACTTCGGGCTTTTTACTCGGTGGATAATGACGCACTGCGCAAACCGCCACTTG
>CAYPTZ010000467.1:1369-3623 GCA_964413395.1 uncultured archaeon
TGCCATATTGCCAAACGTTGTAAGCAAGTGTTAAAAATGTAAAAATTAAAATAAACAAAATAATATGATAGAATATTTAACCTATTCTTTATCTGTATTTACTGGTTTTTTTGCCATAATGAACCCAATTGCTAATATTCCTATTTTTTTGGCATTAGTTCAAGATGCCGATGAAACAACAAAAAAAAGGATTAATAAAAAAGCAACAACAATTGCATTTTTGATTGTATTTTTATTTGTGCTATTAGGCAAATTCATATTTGAATTATTTGGTATTACTATACCAGCCTTTAAAATAGCGGGTGGTATTTTACTCTTTTATGTTGGCTTTGAAATGCTTCAATCAAAAAAGTCAGAAATAAAACATCTGAAAAATGTAATGGTCGATGAGAATATTGCGGTATCCCCTTTGGCAATTCCAATATTAGCTGGTCCGGGTACAATTGTTACGGCTATGAGTTTTGTTTCCGGTAATAATTATTTACATATTGGGATAGTCATTTTTGTTTTTGCATTTATGTGTTACCTAACTTATTTAGCTTTTAGATATAGTGAATATGTCGTTAATAAATTAGGACATAATATAATAACAGTTACAGGAAAATTAATGGGTTTAATTATTGCAATAATGGGAATTGGAATGGTAATTCAAGGAATAAAACTTGCGTTTCAACTAAGTTAACAAAGGCATGAATAATACACCCAACTGATTTATGATGAAGCTTCATACACCTTATAAGAAATATCAACGATTTACAGATGAGAATACTAAAAACTTCAGCCTATTATTTTATGCTCTTTTAATTGGGCTTATTGTAGGACTTGTTGGCGCCATTTTTAGAATTGCACTTAGCTATATTGAAAGTTTCAGGAATACCTTATATGAAAATGCAGGCAATTCTGGATTTAATAGCTGGTTATGGCCTATTTTGTTTGCAATTGCAGGAGTAAGCATTGCATTATTCTTAGTTCGAAAATTTGCACCAGAAGCATCAGGAAGTGGAGTTCACGAGATAGAAGGTGCTTTGGATGAAATACGCCCAATGCGCTGGAAAAGAGTATTGCCAGTAAAATTTATTGCATCATTATTTTCCTTGGGGAGTGGTTTATTATTGGGACGTGAAGGACCAACCATTCAATTGGGTGCCAATATTGGGAAAATGGTTAAGGACGTTCTAGGGACATCGGATATTGAAAGCAACCCATTAATTTCGGCTGGTGCAGCGGCAGGACTTTCCTGTGCCTTTAATGCACCCTTTGCAGGAATTATTTTTGTTATTGAAGAGATGCATGACCATTTTAGATTTAATTTTTATTCAGTAGCTGCAATAATGATAGGTGCAGGAGCGTCAGATTTTGTTGTTAGGACTTTAGTTGGTTCGACTACAGTAATTAAAATGACTATTTTTTCAAGCCCAAACATATTGGAGTTGTGGTTATTTATCATATTGGGTTTGTTATTTAGTGTCGTAGGGTATTTATATAATAAATTACTAATTATATCCTTGGACTTCTTTCAATTTTCATTGAAAACTCCAATAATTTTTGTGGGAATTTTTGTAGGATTAGTCATAGCAATAATCGGTATTTTTTTTCCTGAAATGATAGGGGGTGGATACAATACAATTACTGAAGTACTCGACCATTCATTTTCTTTATATTTTTTATTGCTCTTGTTTATCATAAGAATGCTCTTATCAATTTTTAGTTACAGTACAGGTGTCCCCGGAGGTATTTTTGCACCCATGCTTACACTTGGTGTTATTTTAGGTATGTTGTTTGGAATTATTACGCAACACTATTTTCCAGATTTAATTTCACATCCAGGTATTTTTGCTGTTGCAGGAATGGCTGGCATATTTGCGTCAACTGTTAGAGCCCCTCTTACAGGATTAGTACTTGCAGTTGAAATGACATCAAACTTTGAGTTAATATTACCTTTGATAGTTACGACTGTTACAGCATCAGTATTTACAGCTCTACTTGGAAATAAACCAATTTATACAACCTTATTAGAACGTACTTTGGCAAATACAAAATCTGAAGAACAAATCTAATGAATAGAATAAAGCCCAGCAGGTAACAATGTATATACAAAATAGGCGAAATGGCAGTAATTTCAAGGGCTGTAGCCCGCTTCATTCTTTGTGTAACTTGACAATGAAGTACCACGCAAACGCCTACTTTTCATATACTTAACGTTGGCCACAATAATCACAAACATTCATCATATATGATATTTAAACGAAAGAAA
>CAYPTZ010000468.1:0-3615 GCA_964413395.1 uncultured archaeon
CTTAAAAGTCTAACACCACAATTTATGTCATAACCAACACCACCTGGTGAAATTGCCCCTCCATCAACATCAGTTCCTGCAACCCCACCAATGCAAAAACCATATCCTTGATGGGCATCAGACATTGCAATTACATGTTTTCGTATTCCAGGTAAACAGGCAACATTGGTAATTTGATCAATACTTTTATCATTTTGTATGCGTTCCATTAAATATTCATTCGCATAAATCCTTGCAGGGACATTCATAGTAAAATTTATTATTTTTTCTTCATATTTTACTACTTTCATCTCTGGAGGAATTTCATAAATATTCTTATCGATACGTTTTGGAATCATCTAATATTTATCTCCTATATTTTTTATCTTTGCTTAAATTCACTAGATTAGGATTAATAAAATCATAGCATGCTCTTTAATTTCTATTTCTACAAATTGAATTATTTTAAAGAAATTAGGATATATTCCAACTATTTCAGGCATCAAATCAAAAAAAAAATTAAAACCTAATCTAATTGAATATAATTTTCTTGTTAGTTTGCATTAAATTTCTCTTATATCACTCAATTTGAACTAATTTGTCATTTCTATCCATTAAATTGCAGTCTACGTTTCCAATCCACCCAATCTATTAAATTTTACAAAGGAATAGTATACTAAAACAAATGTAAGCCTTTAAACTTAAGCTTTAAAAAAAAAAGGTATTCATTTAAGTATAATATATAAGGCAGAAAATCTCTTAAGAACTGATTATTTATTACAAATTAAGTATGAGAAAAGATATTGGTGAAAAAAACGTTGAAAAGACCTCAAATGTTGAATTTTTCGATGATACGATATTAAATAAATTTGATTTTGCATGGGATCTATATACCAAAGAACAAAAGATAAAAATACATCCCTTATCTGAAGAATATTTACAATTCCTGAAAAATGCACGAAATGTTCGAGAGAGAGTTGAGTGGATCTCTAAAATTGCAGAAAAAAATGGATATAAATTAGTAGAACAAGGACAAAATCCTCAAATGTTGAAAGCGGGCGATAAAATTTATTATGTAAATCGGAATAAGAATATTGCATTAATCAAAATTGGAAAAACACCAATAACTAAAAAAATTCATATTATTGGATCACACCTTGACATTCCTTGCATCGATCTAAAATTACGCCCACTATATGATGACACAAAAAATGGACTAGCAATGTTAAAAACTCATTATTATGGAGGAATAAAAAAGTATCAATGGGTATCCATACCATTACATCTAATTGGAGTGATTGTAAAAAAAGATGGGACTAAAATTAAAATAAATATTGGTAAAAACCCCAATGATCCAGTATTCTGTATTCCTGATCTTTTACCTCACTTAATGAACAATGTCCAATCAAAAAGAAATGCCCGTGAAGTCATTAAAGGTGAAGAATTAAATATTTTAGCAGGGAGTATTCCCATTGATAAAGATAAAATAAGAAAAACTTCGAAAAAAAAACGTTTTAAATTATATGTTTTAAATTTACTCTATGAAAAATACGGAATAAAGGAAAGTGATTTTCAATCTGCAGAATTGAGTTTAATTGCAGGATTAGAACCACGATATGTCGGATTTGATAAGGGAATGATTGGATCTCCCGGTCAAGATGATGGGATATGTGTTTGGTGTGGAATTAAAGCAATAATTGAATCAAATGAGATCCCAAAAAATACAAATGTTGCAGTTATTTTCGACAAAGAGGAAATTGGAAGCCATGGGAATACAGGTGCCCAATCTGAATGGTTTAAATTTGTATTAAATGATTTATTAAATCGAACGGGATGTGAAGAGACTTTATCAAATTTGCATTTGATGCTTTCTAATATTTCAATGATTTCAGCAGATGTAAGTGCAGCAATAAACCCTATTTTCCCATCTGTGCATGATCCACTTAATGCCGGTATAATAGGTAAGGGTGTATTAATCCAAAAACATACTGGAGTAAGAGGAAAATATAGAACATCAGAAGCTTCTGCTGAAATTGTAGCATTTTTCCGAAATTGTTTTGATAAGGAAAAAATCCCATATCAGATTGTAGAATTGGGTAAAGTTGATGAAGGAGGAGGAGGGACAATCGCACGATTTTTCGCAGAAAAATTTAATTGTGATATAATCGATATTGGAACTCCAGTAATTGGAATGCACAGCCCCTATGAGATCACCCATATTGCAGATCTATATTCTACATATTTAGCATACCATAATTTCTTCGAAAACTAGCATATTAAATGAAGGTATAATGTAACTCAATTGATGCATAAATTTTTAATTTCTTTCAATATTTTCAGAAAATGTTCATAAAAATAATTTATGCCAGTGTGGCTTAGTGGCTATAGCGCTTGATTCGTAGATTTATCTAACAAAAAAATTGTTAATATATTTGAAACATCAAGATGCCGAGGGTTCAATCCCCTCCATTGGCTCTAATTTCTCATTTTCCTCTAATTTTCATAATTATAATCATTGCTTTTGGAAGATAGTAAATATGAATAAGTATTTACCCGAGAAAAGATGAATTTAGCATTTTATAATAAATAAAAGAAATATAGAATGAAAAGAATGAAAAATATTAAGTATAGCACGAATCTTCAATATTTAATTCATTCTTTTTCATTGGTGGAAAAGCAGATTTAATTTTTTCTATTTTAAGATCCAATTCTTCAAGCTTATCTAGGAGATCATAAAAACGTGTTTCAAAAGTCGCAAATTTATTAACCATCTAATTCACCCTAATCTATTTAATCAAAATTTACCCTTTTAATACTTGGCAATTTACTAAACAAGAGGAAAAAAGTACAATTTACAGTAAATATTTTAAGATTATTTTCTAAAATTTTATTGGATAGCAGATATATTTATATTTGTGCCCAAAACCACTTTTGAATTAAGCATTTTTGAAGCAGTAAAAGTTAGAAATCAATTATATGGCAAAAAAATCATATTTAATCATGAAAAAAAATATATTCAATTTAGCAGTGACTTTCATCCTTCGGATTTTGTCCAGTACGACGAAATTAAGACACTTGTTATTGAATATAATAACCGTTCTAAATTAAAAATGTGGGGGCTTATTTTATTAATTGCTGGAATTGGTATTTTAATTTTAATGATCAGAGCGTGGACACCTCCATGGCTAATTCAAATAAAATTTAAGAAGAATAAACCACCCATTAAGATTCAAGCTCGACTTCATGACTGGCAACCAAGTGCTTTAGCCGATTTTTGTACACCAAAAATCCCAACAGTTTTATTGTTACCTGAAAAGAAAATTCATACCAAAAAAATATAATTGGATGATGCAATACCTGAGAATAAAAAAGATAACGAAATTATCAATAGGATCAGCGGAATGTTAAATCTATCCAAAGGAAAAATTATAATGTATAATATCTAAGGTAATACTAATTTCTCATTCCTATTGCTCTTTTTTCCATTCTTAAGAAGAATGTTAGTGTTTCATCATAATACCACCCCTTATTTTTTTTAATCCCATATTAGCGATTTTTATTTAAGAATTTGAAATCGAATTTTGTTTAGTGGTTATAAAGAATGAGTTTACATTAGAAAGTAGCTCGAAAAGAAGA
>CAYPTZ010000469.1:0-3614 GCA_964413395.1 uncultured archaeon
TTATTACTATTGGCGGAATGATATTTATTATCAGAAAAAAGAAAATAAGATATAATTTATAGATTTTCACTAATATTAAAAACTTTTTTTTAAGTAATTATTGTATTGACTTTGCACAAATAATTACTAATTTTATCGAGTTATAAAAATATTTCGAACTTTTTTTTTTAATTAGTTATTCAAATTCTATGATCATTTCTATTTTATTCATTAGTTGTTTTTATTAGCGATTTCTCAAATATTTTTTTTGGTATATAATGAAATTTCTGATAAAAATAAAAGAAATTACGTTTATTTTGTGAATAATATCAAAGGAAAATTAGATAATTTTGCTATAGAATACTCAACAGAGCATGGAAATATTAAAAATTCGTTTAAAATAGAAAAAAACCAGAGATTGGGATTACATTTCTTTCTTCAATGTAATTCCTTTGTTTGCGAATTATGTTCCTCAAGCCATTTTATTAATTTGGGGAGATTAACTGTCGCTAATCCAATACAGCTATCTGCAGCTCCATAATAAACCCGTATACTTTCACCTTCTTTGATCCAACCACAAGGAAATACGACTTTATCCACATCACCAATAAGTTCATATGACTCTTTAGGATTAAAGACCCATTCATCAGCTCTGGCTAATACAATTCGTGGATCTTCTAAATCTAAAAGAGCTAAACCAAGTCTGTATATCCCCCCATTAACCGTAAGTTTAACGCCATGGTAAAGGATTAACCATCCATATTTAGTTTTTAATGGAGGTGGTGAAATTCCAATCTTGTGAGCATCCCACCAGCTACCTGTTCTAGATTGAAATAATATTTGATGATCTCCCCAATGTTTAAGATCTGGAGAAAAAGAAATCCAGATATGTGCGCCAATTCCAATATTATTGCATACTGGCCGATGTAACATTGCCCATCTGCCTTTAAATTTAACAGGAAATAATGCTGCATCTTTATTTTCTGGAGGCATAATTATCCCAAAACGTTTGAATTCTTCAAAATCTGCTGTAGTTGCCAAGATTACTAAAGGTCCTGCTTTTGAATAAGCTGTATATGTAATTGCCCATTTTTTCTCCTCTTCAAGAAAAGTAATCCTTGGGTCTTCAATTCCCCAGATTTCTTCCGGATATAGGTCTGAATTTGGCATTAAGGTGGGATGAGAGTTAATTTTCCAGTTATTTATTCCATCATCACTTTTGGCTATTGTTAAGTGAGAAATCCCTCTTTTATCTTCCACCCTCAATAAAAGTAAGTATTCATTATTTATCTTTACGGCACCAGCATTAAAAACTGCATTAGCTTCATATGGCAAATCTGAAGCGGTTATTATTGGATTATTTGAGTATCGAATAAAAAGGTCATCATTTTTTTTTAACATAAGATTTTCCTCTTTAAAATTCTTTTTCTAATTTTACGAGATTACCACTAATTTTAGCTTCTCTTGCTAATTCATAGGCATTGTTATACTGCTTAGCTACAATATCCCAAGAAACTGTGCTATCAAGGTATTTCTTTAAATTTTCTCCAAATTTAAGGCGAAGAGATTCATCACATGCTAATTGGATGACTTTTTCTCTTAACATTTTTTTTGTAGTAAATAATAAACCACCTTCACTTTCTAAAGTTTGAGCGGTTAATCCCTCCATTGGAGCACTAGTGATATAGGGTTTATTTAAAGAAATAATTCTTGCAAGAGTACCTGATTGAGTTTCATCAATAGATGGTAAGACAATAAAATCACATACAGCCATCACTTTATAATATAAATCTCCTCTGGGAACAAACTCATAATAGTAAGCTAACCCTTTTTCTTGAAGTTTAAGGATTTTCGATTTCCACATTTCATAATCATGTTTATGGTTAGGATCACGCATCGTACCAGCAGCGAATAAAGTCCAGTCCTGCCCACTTTTTTCTTTTATCTCAGCATGAATCTCTTCCCACATTGAAAGTAAAATATCCCATCGCTTATTTGTTTGTATCCATCCCACCATTCCTATAAGATGATCTGATAAATTAGATTGGTTCAAACCTAATTCTTTTTTAATTTCTGGTATCTCATGAATACCCCATCGTTTATCGGACCGAGCACCATGTGGCACCACCATTATATTTTGAGGACATTCCCAACCTCGCTCCCTAAAATTCCAATCCAATCTCCATTTTTGATAATGACATTTAAAAAGCACAACATCACTTAACTGACAGAGCTCATAGATAAAATTAGCTTCACTATTCCTAATCCGTCCATGAATTGTATGAGGTTCGACTATTATGGGATAATCGCTGATAGCTTCGAGAAGAGTTAAAAATCCTTCATTTCTATCACCAATTCCGCGAGCATCATAATATTCATATAACCCATATTCATGTTCTAGATGAATGGCATATGGATTTAATTGCTTTATTTTATCTGCTACAACTTTCCACCATTTTGCAGAATTTATATTGATAATAGGAAAAACACCTTCACCTTCTCCATCATAATGAGAAATTACAAGAACTTCTCTATCAGGATTTTCCTTTTTTATAAATTCGCGTGCTTCTTCTGCAAAAGTTGCTATCCCACATAAACGTGGTGTATAGGAACTTATGATAACAATTGGTTGATTTGACATATTATTCATTTTCCTTAAGTTTAAAATTTAAATTATCATCAGTAAGAGTTTCTAATAAATTCATATTTAACAGAGAATTTAACCAAGATAAAGTGGATTCTGCACCTTGATTTTGATTGGTTCCTGAAGAAGATAAACCATCACAACACCCTCCAGTTTTAAAATCATATATCGAAATATTTAAGTCATTAGATCCTAAATACCAATCTAAACAGATACGTGCTTTTAAAATCCACTTGTTATCTTGAGTTATTTTAAAGGCTTCAATACATGCTTCAATGATACTTTGAGCTTCTAAGGGTTGTTGATTAAATCGGGCTTTTTCACCATTTTTAGTGTACCATCCGTTATTTCCAATAGGTGAAAATTGGTTCTTTTTATTAGTTTGAATTTCAAGTAACCAATTTAAAGACTTTAATCCTGCTTCAAGCATATCTCCGCGCTGTAGCCATAGTCCAGACATCATTAATGCTTGTGATATTTTTCCATTATCATATGCTACAATATTTTCAATCCAAGGCCAGTCTTCTTGAGCATTTTGAACATAATAATTAAATAATTTATTTGCTATTTCTTTTCTGTAACGCTTAATTTGTCGATCTCCTCCAAATCTTTCTAAATATGCATGAATGCCTATTAATCCAAACGCTAAAGCCCGAGGGGATGTAAATTCAGATAAACTCTTTACAGCAGAACCAAATATTTCTACTATTTTATTGCTATACTGTTTATTATTTGATTTACCTATCAAAAAACCTAAACTCCATATCGCACGGCCATGACTATCTTCAGATCCTGTCTCTTCTATCCATTTTCGATCATAACCCATAAAATTTCGAAATCTTTTATTCTCTTTATTAAATGCATGAACAAGAAAACTAATATTGCGATTTCCGCAATTAATTAGGTTATCATCTTCAATTGATAGATTTTGAGCTAATATTACAGTGATCAAAGATCTGGCATTATCATCGGTACAATATCCCTCATTTCG
>CAYPTZ010000470.1:0-3608 GCA_964413395.1 uncultured archaeon
ACTTGAATATGGTGAATCATTATTATTGGAAGTGAGTGCCTCAGACAATGTGGCTATTGATCAATATTGGCTCAATAATACTCAATATTTCCAGATTTCAGAAACTGGGGTGTTGATCAACCATACAACACTTGAAAGTGGGATCTACTATCTATTAATTAGTGTGAATGATACTTCTGGAAATCAATTAACGATAGCCATTTTTATTCTTGTCCTTGATATACAAAATCCATTTACGAATGGAATCTGGCAAGATATTAATGATATAGCATTTGTAACATGTATTGATTCTTCAAATCACCTATATATGTCAGCTATTTTTACAGTTTCTAGTGAAACTAAAGTTAAACTTACTTATCATGCTATAAACCCCAGTTCTACAGATTTTGATGATAATAGGGACACATTTGGATACTATGAGATTGAATTTCAAAATCCCTCTGCGATTATTTCAGTTGATCTAATAATTTATTATTTCGAAGAAGACATTTCTCCCAATTATGAAAATTCTTTAGAAATATACTCACTTAATTCTATTTGGGCTAAATATCCTTCTGATCTTGATATAGAGAATAATAAATTCACATTATTCCTTGATGAGGAGGATATCTCTTCTCTTTTATTCACAATTGCACTAGAAGAAGATGATGAAAGTAATAAATCCAGTAGAATTTCTGGTTATTCAAATATCTTTTTATTTGGATCTTTGATCATTTCTATGATCTTTATAACATTTAAATTTAAAAAAAATCAACTTAAATCAACTTAAATCAACTTAAATCAATTTAATATATTTTTTATTTTTTTCTATTATTGCTCCAAATAAGGCATTTTTTAATGAAAAAAGATAAGTAGGATATTTAAAATATGAATCAAAAATTTCTAAAAATCAATCTAATTCACCTATTTTTATTTATTTTTATACTCAACTCTGTAAAATGCAATTCTTCTATTTATTTCAATACAAATTTCTTTAAAGCAAGTAATTCGTATCAAAATAGATTACTATCAGGAAATATGAATGATCAATATCAACTGGAAGATATTTTGCCCAGAAATCAACAAAATAATGCATCTAATTCTCCTATGCCTGATTTTGAATGTTTTTATAATGTTAGTTCTGATGATATCTTTTATACAAATTCAAAAATAAAAATCCGTTATTCCATATATAGTGCTAATACTCCATATTTCTATGCTATTTTTCTAAATCGTACGTCTTTAAATCATTCTTATATAAATCATGAAATATCTCAATTTTCAGTAGATTTAGATACTTCTATTTCTGGTTATTTTAATCTTACCTTGAATATCTACTCATCTGAAGTCAAATCTATTAATGATATTAATTCAGATTTCCTTGTTTATGAACTTTCAGCAAACATCAGAATACACCCAAATTTGACCGATAAACCTCAATTTCCATCAGATAGATTTTCTCTGGATATATTTTCATCCGAATTTATACTCATTACATTTATTTCTCTATTAGGAATATCAATTGGAATATTTGGAATTAGGAAGTATAATTATATAATTAGACAAGGTAGACTTAAAAAATTAAATTTAATCTCACAAAATCCTTCAACTGCTAAACAATTTGCTACTCTTCAACAAAAAAATCCTTTTTTTCCACGTAAAACCCATGATCGTATAATTAAGCGATGTATTGAAATGTATCCTGAATATAATATTGATCCTCATATTCTTGATGAAGATAGATTTTGGAATGAAATTATTCATGGAGGAAATAGTAAATAATGTCTTTTTTCTCTCCCTGGTTAAATTTCTCATTCAATATTGCAGATCCACAAGATTTAGAAATTGATTTTACAATAAACGAATGTAAAAAAGTCATCCACAAAATAATTCCTCTTAAAAAAACTATACATCATAATAAATTCCTTAAAAAACTAAAAAAGATTCTTGAAATTGACTTAAGTAAAGCCAATACTATTCTTGAAACCTTAATCCATCAAGATTTCATAATAAAAAATGAGGATCAAAATCTTTCGTTAAATATTTTCTCTAATCCTACTCGACAACAAATTTTTACCCTTATTAAAGAAAATCCTGGTATTTATCTTTATAAGTTGAAACAAAAATTAAATTTAGGAACGAATCAATTACTATATCATCTTAGTGCTTTACTTGAATTCCAGAAAATTAAATTTACAAAATTCTATAAAATACGAGCTTTTGGTTGTATTGAAATTCCTGATACTGAAATAATCCTTGGATTTTATTTATCACGTGATCCAATTCGTGATATCTTACGACTATTGATATTCCCCAAATGTTGCCTTACTTTGACTCAAATTAAGAACCATTTGGAACATATTGCACTCTCAACAATCAAGTATAACCTCCAAATGTTAAAAAAGTATCATTTAATTCAATTAATATTAAAAAATGAACAAAAAATGTATCAAATTCCTTCTAAATATCAGATCATGATTAGAAATTCATTAGCTTATATTGATAATGAAATTGATTAATATATTTATCACCTTTCAATTTGTCTTAGGATTATTCTTTAATATGCTAATTGTTCTATTTAGAATATTGGTTTTATATTTCCTTAAGTTTAACATCAATAATTATATCAATAAATTGAAACCATCATGAAATGCTGAGACCTTATGGAATAATTTGGTAAGTCGTAAAAATATATATTTTTATAGAGAAAAATAGGAAGACTAGAAAAACACTAACATTTGTACTCTGTCAAAAATAGGAATTATTTTATCCGAATATATTTGGCCGCTCTGAGGGGGATTTTGCCCACTTGTCGGACATTGGCTAAATAGTAAAATTATATTCGTTCTTTCAAATAAAAAGATTAAATTCGCTTTTCCCAATAATTTGGTTTTCGATTAACTTGCATTAATGCTACAATTATAATTGTGTCTCCTTTAATTTCATAGATGATTCCATATGGAAATCGATTCAATAAACATCTTCTACAAGATAGAGAAAATTTCTTCCACGCTAGCGGAAATAGTAATATTCTTTGAATACTGGAATAAAATTCCTCAAGAAATTCTAAGCTTAAACTTTGATCAAGGTTTGTATAATAATTTATTGCATCTTCTAACTCTTTTACTGCAATTGGATGAAATTTAAAAATCATTTTATTAGCCGTTCGCGAATATTTACAATTGTTTCTTCGCCATCAACCAGAGTTATTTTTTCTGAATGAATTGCAGTAATTCTATTTTCAGCTTCTTCTTTCCAAATTAGATCTATTTCTTTTTGAATAGGTACATTTAGACTTTCAATCAATTTCTCGATTAATTTACTCCGGACATCGGCAGGAAGACTAAGGATATCATCTAATAATTTGTTATTTATTACAGACATAATGATTCTCTTAAATAATTCATACAATTTCAAATATTAATATTTTTAGAAATTTATCTAAAAGAGGCGAAATTTGTTTTTAGTTAAAATGTGCTTTTTTAGATAAAGTAATTTCTGATGAATTTTGAGGGATCTGAGGGGAAATGGTTCAAAACTTAGGCAAGTTTTTGTTAATTGATTATCAAAATTTAACTCTGAGATAATAAATATCCTTTACAAAATAAATTGTTTCAATAGATAATATT
>CAYPTZ010000471.1:0-3606 GCA_964413395.1 uncultured archaeon
ATATGATAATGCTTGAATAATACAATTTTCTTCTAAAAGATCTAATGTTTCAAGTAAGTTGATTGATGAACTTTCAGACACCATTGATAATATTTTTTCTCGGGGTAAGGGACCTTCTCGAAGTTGAGAAATAACGTTATAGATTTTTGGAGTGGCAATTAATTTAAATAATTCTAAAGAATCCAAGGGAGTTGGAGTATAATATTCGAAGAAATCTCTTACTTCATTGATATAAATTTCTATTAAATCTGCTTTTTCTAATGCTTCTTCCTCTAAATCTATAACACAATTAGGAGGGACGCGCATTATTGATACATCTTTAACAAGAAGAACATATGTATCCAAACCAATAGTATTAATAAATATAAATTTTTCAATTTCAAGCTCATTTAAAATATTTACAATATCAATATTTAGAAAAACAGTTTCAAACCATTTTTTTAAATCATCTAAAGCTAATGGGCCCTTTGATAATTTCTTAATTACTTTAAAAATTTCAGGCTTTGCCATAATTGAAGCCCATTTTTCTTCTTCTGTTCTTTCTCTTAGTTCTTCAATTCCCATCCAATATAATTCGCGAACCCAAAATTGTAAGTTTTCGCCATATTTTTTAATATTTTGAAAATCTTCTTGTTTGACTTGATCATCATCTGCCTTATAGAATGCTTTATAGATTTCTTTATTCATTTTCAATGTATTTGCGAAGGCTGTGCAATATTCAACAAGCAATTTTTCAATATTTGGAGATGGATTTGATTCAAGAATAAAGCTAATCATTAACATTTCTTTATTACCCCTTGCGATTTTACTTTCAATTTCGAAATAATAATTTATTGATGCTAATTCTCCAAATTTATGTGTAAAGAAGCTTTCTTCATATGATTGGTCCATAACATCAGCAAGTCTTGCCTTTTCTTCTTCTTTAAGACCATTTTCTGGATATGTATAAAAGACCATTGGACCTATTTTTCTATGAAAATAACTAATAGCAACTGCAGCTTTCATCTTTAATCAAATACTTTTTTGATAAATTGATTTTTAAACTTAAACTTATTATTCTAAGACAAACTTATTAATATAACTCTTATTTATATAGATCAATTATTCTCTACAGGTGAAGTGATATGATAAAATATGTTGTGTTTGATGTTGATGATACTCTTTTCAATGGCACACTTTTAGTCGAAAAAGCCCGTAGAGCTTCCATTCAAATGATGATTAAATATGGATTACCTGTTTCTGAAGAGTATGCTTTATTAATATTAAATGAAATTGTTGAAGAATTTGGGAGTAATAATGAATTTCATTTGGATAATTTAATAATAAGATTAAGAAATGATCCAAAGATAAAATTAAGCAAAGAATATAACCTAAATAAATATGTTGCTTCTGGGATAATGGGATATTATCGGGAGAAAGTTAAACATTTTAGGCCTTTTAAAGATGTTATTAAAGTACTTCAAAAACTACAAAGTTCGGATATAAAAATTGCAATCATTACTGATGGATCTCCAAAAAAGCAATATGAAAAAATTTTACGAATGAAAATTGAAGATTTAATAGATGAAGTAATTATATCTGATGAAATAGCTGCCCGTAAGCCTAATCCTTTTTTATTTCAATTGTTCCTTGAAAAATACAAGTGTGAACCTAGCCAAGTAATTTATATTGGAGATCGAGTTGATAAAGATATCGCACCAGCTCAGCAAGTCGGAATGATCTCAATATTAATACATCGTGGAACAAAATATGATCCAAATATAACAAAAAAAAGATATTCAGTAAAACCTGATTATCATATTAATAACCTTTATGATTTATTCAACATAATTAAAGTAGAGAATGAAAAAACTGGTGAAAATGGGAAAGAATAAAAGCAATCAAGGGAGATCTTCCTCTTCCAAAGGAAGTAATATCTCAAAAACTGGTGGTAGTCCTTTAAAAGGGGGTAAGTTAGGGGCAAGCCACATATTAGTGAAGAAATTATCCGAAGCTCAAGGAATTCGTGAAGATTTAGCTGCAGGGTCCGATTTTAAAGATTTAGCAATGAAACATTCACAGTGTTCTAGCAAAAATAAGGGTGGAAATCTGGGACTTTTTGGAATTGGTCAAATGGTTCCAGAATTTTGGAAAGCTTGTACTCTATTAAAAATAGGTCAAATTTCTGAACCTGTGAAGAGTAAATTTGGATATCATATCATAAAGCGAACTAAATAATCGTTTTTTTTTAAAATTTTTATAGAAAAAAATAAAATATCGGATTTTTTATCATTTATTTCTTGACAATTATCGATCATAAAATGCCAAATAAAAAAAAATTTATTTTTGCTGGATTAGATAATGTTGGGAAATCATCAATTCTCTTATCTTTTCAAAAAAAATTCTCTTTTATGGATTCAAGACCAACTCTTGGGTTAAAAAGGTCAAAAATAACAACAACAAATTTATTAGGATCAGAATTTGTGGCGTGGGATATGGGAGGGCAAATTAGATTTAGAAAAAAATATTTTGATAAAAAGTACTTCATTTTTTCAAATACTTCAATATTATTTTATATCATAGATATACAAGATGAAAAAAGATATACAGAATGCTTAGAATATTTATTAGAAATAATTAAAGTGTTTAAAATTATAGAAGAAAAACCCAAATTAATAATATGTTTTCATAAAATGGATCCTGATATTCAAAAAAAGACTCTCTATTGCGAATCAATTGATTATTTTAAAGAATTAATTCATATCTCAATTCCGGATTTTCTTATAGAATTCTATAATACATCCATTCATGATTTTTCAACTATTTTAAAGGTTTTTTCTGATAGTATTATGAAATGCTCTCCTCTTTCAAAGTTAATTGGAGAAAAATTAAAAGAATTTGCTAATATCACTTTCTCTTCAGCAATAGTATTATTTAGTGATGATATGTTAATGATAGGAAATCATTCAAGATATAAACAATATTTGTATTTATGTGAAATTATTGGGCCAAAATTTCTTTCAACTTTATCAGAAATGAATTCTATTCATTTCTCCCCTCTAAATTTAATTGTAAACTTAAATCTTCCAAAATTAGGAAATATTAATTCTTTAGTAAAAATGAAATACCATGAAAAAGCAATATTGTATATGCATTCATTCAAAATTGATGAAGCAACTAAAGTCAATATTGTGAGTTTAGCTAGAAATATTAATACCTATAAATTATGTGAACAACATATACCAAAATTAGCTCAACAATTATCTGAGATTATTAAAATATCTGGTTAATTAATAATAATATAAAATGGAATTTCATTAAAATAGAAAAAAAATTAAATTTGAAATTTGAGAATTTTTGAAATTTCTTTAAACCTAGAACGTAAGGTTACTTCTGTTACTTGAATAGTTTTCGCAATCACGCTTTGAGATCTATTTTGATGATGATGAAGGCATGCAACATATATCGCAGCTGCTAAAATTCCTTTAGGATCTCTCCCTGCAACATTGTATTTCCTTGAATAAATTTTTATAATTTTTGAAGCAGTCTTTTCAACTTCATTATCTAATTGAAGAGTTGTGATATATTTTGGAACTAATATTATTGGATCTAGAGTTGGAACCTTTA
>CAYPTZ010000472.1:0-3591 GCA_964413395.1 uncultured archaeon
GAAATACAATGATTTCATATTTCTAAAAATCATATCTTGATTAATTAGATAATTATCTAATCAAAAAGCATATTGTCTTTTTTTTTTTTTAAATTGGAATTAATGAAGATCTTTAAAGAAAATAGATGAATTAATAAAGATGAATCAATGCAATAATTTATTGCGTTTAAATCATACATTATTAAAGATATTACCTTATTATTTAACTTAATTGCCAAATTTGTTCGTATATTCCGTATTTTTGCTTATCTTTTTTTTATTGGAAAAAAAATGATTTTGGCCCATTTTTTTTCATCTACTTTTAAGTACAATGTGTACAAATACAACGTATACAAAACAAAAGAAACATGAATTATCTACACTAAGGCTTATATACGCAAGTTTCTATTACTAATATGAATATATTTTTTTTATAAAAAAAATCATATTTTTTTAATAAGATTTATTATTCATTAGAAGGGACAATAATGGAATTAGTTCAAGATTATCATACAATAGAAAATTCAAATGTTGGTTTAGAACTCGAGACTGATGAATTGGTTAAAATTGCGAAAGCATTATCAAGTGCAACTAGACAAAAAATTTTGAAAGTATTATATCAAAATCCTCTTGATGTCAGTGCAATTGCAAAATATTTAAACCAAACTGAAGCCAATGTTTCTGCACAAATTGCAATCTTACATAAATCTGGATTAGTTTCTTGTAATTATCAACCTGGTAGTCATGGAGTCAGGAAAATTTGCTCTCTTGCTGTAAATAAAATTGAAATTTCATTATTTTAATATATTTGGTCATCTATATAATTACAAATTATAACCGTATTTTTTTCCCGAATTCCTATCTTTTAATATTAACTTTTTGAATAATGATTTCTCACTAAATAATATATTCATTTTCTTCAATTTAGTCTTTAATGTAATATAAAAATATATTTATAACATCTTTATTTTTAATTTCGTAATATATTGTAAGTCAAATTTCTAATTTTTAACCCATATATTTATATAACTTTTTTTTTAAATTAAAGATAATCAAATATTTTAGCATTTAACACATTAAATGTATTACAAAAGCATCCAAAAGAAGTATTTACTTTACATATTTATCATCGAGGGGAATAAAATTACTAAAGAAAAAGCTAAAAGAGCCTTCACAATAAGAGTTGAACAAGAAATAATTGATAGTCTTAATCAAGCAAGCATTAATACTCGCTTGAAACAAGCTACTCAAGCCAGAACCTATTTACAACTAAGTCAATATATTGTTACTCAATCAGATTTAGGTATTGAAGCTTACGATGAAACTTCAATGGGCA
Organism: uncultured archaeon; assembly: GCA_964413395.1. Classification (GTDB taxonomy): domain Archaea; phylum Asgardarchaeota; class Lokiarchaeia; order Sigyniarchaeales; family Promethearchaeaceae; genus Lokiarchaeum. The sequence goes on from CAYPTZ010000472.1 coordinate 1,316, forward strand.
TTTTTCCTAAAAAAGTATGGGGGTCTTTATTAAATTCTCTTCCAGAAGAAAAACAATTTGAACTTGGAGATCAATTGGGAACAATGATATTAACAAATTGTGGTATTATGGGTATTTCTTCATTAAAAAAAATAATTGATTATTTATGTGGTTTAGGTTGGTTTGATATTCGCATGTTCAAAGAGAAGGATGGTAACTATTATGGATTTCTTGCGAATTATTGGCCAATCGGAGCACTTCATGCAATATTGTATCGCATATTGATGAAAAGAGAATATCCAACCCTCCTAAAAAAACAAATCCTTCAAAAATATTTATCCCTAACTCAAGATCAATATAAAAAATTGATAAGTAAAAAACGAGATGTATTTTTGAATAAAAATCCTGAAATTATTTCTAAATATCAAGAAGTGCTAGATGGAAGACTTGAAAATTTACAAAATAATTGTGCCTATTATATTTTTAATAAATTAAAAATTGAAAAGCAAAAAAAAAAGAATGAACATGAATAACTTTCCATAAAAATAGTGTTGCATAATTAAGAGAAATAAAATTCATTTCATAGAAATTTCTCAATACAATAAAAAATATTTTTTCATAGAATTCTTACTTTATAATCTTGCATTTTGAAAAAAGAAAGATTCGATTAATTATTCTTATTAATCCAATTTATCAGGTTCAATAAATAAAACATTATTGCCTCTAACAAAGAGTTCTTGATATTTTTCTGTTTCTGTATCATTAATAAATTCTGTTGCATCAGAAATAATAAAATTCATAAAATTGTCGTATTCCTTTAAATTTCCAATATATTTTGTTCCATCCTTTAATCGAATGGTTATAGGTTCTCCAATTCGTTTTTGTAACGCTCGTAAAGGATTTCGTGAATTATTATAAGCCATAGTAATTTAAGTCTCCCATAAGGAAATTGTTAATTTAATGTATTCAAAATTAAATTAAAATTAATGAGTTTTATAATGAAGAATCCTTAAAAATCTTTATAGATCATATTAACTTTAGTTGAACAAGGATTAAGTGAATATTGTGCAAAATGAAAAAAAGAAAAAATTCATCAAGAAAAGATATGATTCTAATAGTTATATAGAAATTTATGATAATAGATATAAATCTATTCAAAATCGAAAAATTTTATCATTATTGCATGAATTTGATTTCATTGATGGGTTTATCTTGGATTATGGGGCAGGAACTGGACTATTATATGAATTTCTTTGTAAAACCGAATATTCGAATACTAATGACCAAATTAATATTTTTAAATTGAGGTATCTTGGAATTGATTTGTCTTTGGGTATGCTTAACAAATTTAAATCAAAATTGAAAGAATCTGATAAAAAATATGTTCATTTATTATGTTGCGATGGTGAAAATCTCCCTATCAGACCATCAATATTTGATAATTCTTTTGCATTAACAACTTTACAAAATTTACCAAATTTAGAAAAAGGTTTAGAAGAAATTAAAAGAACTTCCAAATCATCTGCAATCCACAGAATTAGTTTTCTTAAAAAATCAAAAGATATTAAAGAATTAAAGAGTATAATTTCTCATATTTTTTCGAAGTGCAATTTTATTAAGCCAATTTCACAAAATAATGAATTAACAGGGCAAAGAAAGAATGAAATTGAAGATTGGTTAATAATTGCACAAGATTAATATTTAGGAATTATGTTTGTTCTAATTGTGAACGATTTTTACCACATAATCTTATTAAAATTGAATCAATATCAAATGCTAAATTATAATGTTTTTGGAAAAAATTATGAATATTTTCTAAATCTCTTGAAAGATAAGATAAAGCATTTGGATGAGATGCTTCTTCCCATTGAGGAAAATCAATGATTATAGCTTCTTCATCTTTTGAGATTAAAATATTAAATTCTCCGAGATCACAATGAATTAAATTCGCTTGAGTAAATAAGATTTCAACTTGATTTAAAATCGAATCTAACACTTTTAATGGAGATCTTAATGGCGGGATAGTGCTTAAATCAATACCATCAATCAAACTCATCACTACAATATGTCGATTTTGACCTAATGGTTTTGGTGTGTGTAAATCTAAATTTTCAACACGTTGTAAAGCTTCAAATTCACTTTCTGCAGATAATCGACTAATGTATAGCCATGAAATATGACGTCTGTCTTTTACGTAATTTCTAAGTTTTCGGATTTTACGAAAACTATTTTGACCTATTCTATGAATCTTAATTGCAACTTGGTTCCCCAAAGGATCTTTGGTATAAAAAACATCA
>CAYPTZ010000473.1:0-3590 GCA_964413395.1 uncultured archaeon
GCGGGTTACAACTGTTGAATTTACTGATGTTGCGCCTATTTTTTATATACATTGTTGTGTGCTGGCGTTCTTTGGAATTTCATTTTTATTTAAAACTTATTCTTCCTTCTAAGCTTGTCAAGACGTTTAATTAGCCCTATATCAGGGTTGTTCTTTTTAAAAATATGTTTTGCTCTACATTTTTTTGATAGCATCTTAAGCATTTGCACATCATTGATTTCTGTTGCTTTATAATTTATATTGAAATCTAAAACCTGTAAAACATCGGAAAGAAAAAATGAATTTTTATCTAAACTTACTATATACTTATCAATTATGTCTCGCCATTTATTTGGTCGCTCTGCAATAATCAATAACATAATTTCATGTTTAATTAAAGTATTGGTCTCATTTAGAGAATGATTTATCAAAAGCGGTCCCATCTTGGAAGAAAATAAATCATCCTTAAAAAATCTAACAACATTTGTTGGTACTGATAAGAGTACTGCCAATTGCTTTTGAGAAGGATCTTCAATATTAAAATCTTCTTCTTCAAGATAGAATCTAGCACCTTCAAAGGCAACATTTCCCTTGTCTGCCAGTAAGGGTGATAGTACAATTAAAAGCTTATTGATTTCATTCCAACCTTGTGTAATCTTATCTAATAATTCCTTCTTTAAGTTAGTATCATTTACAAAATCACTATTTCTTAAAGCCCTTGATGTTGCAGAAATTTGTCTCATTAAAACTAAAAAGGAATAATCTCTCATTACTGAGTTAATTACTTGACTATATGGCCTGATTTGGTTGTAATGTTTATCCTCATATTTATCTTTAACTTCGTCTGGTAAACCTGAAGAAATTACATTTTCCCCAATTTTTGCTTCTTCCTTTTTTAATGTTTCAATGTCTGGATTCCATGTAATGGATTTATATGGATTTAGATTATCAGAAATATTTACTTTACTTCTAACAATTTGCAGAGTATCAATTAAATCTTTATTCAAAATAGTAAGAGCATCTCCCTTATTTCGGTCAATACCTGTATAAAACTCAATTATTTCAGGAAAATCTATATACTTTTTATTTTGATAGACAATATCTCGAAATTTACTGCTCATATTCATTCGCTGAGCAATAAAATAAAATACCCAATATGTGTTTTTGAAATAGTTTATATTTAGGCTTTTCCTGCCAATTATTGAGTTATCTATCAGTGCATTTAAAAGATAATTTAAATCCAATTCTATAAAGTTTTCATTACAGAAAATGGTTAGTTTTTCTCTGAAATAATCATTGCTAAATTCAAAATCATTTCGTAAAACAAGCAATTCACATAAATATCCTAGAACGAAACTACAGTCTTTTACATCTGGTTTTCTGTCATGGTAAGTCGGAGTTTCATAATCTTGAAATATCGTATTTAATATTGTTTCTAATAATTTAGTCCTATTTATAGGGCAATATTCGTTTCCAATTTTCGAGCAAGCTCTTAAAATAGACATACAGTTCTTCACTGTTCTATGTAGGTTTAGAGTTTCTAAATCCTTAGTAACCTTATTAAGGATAATTTCACTATCTTCTTCGAGTGATTTAAGATTTGAATATGTCGTTACAATTTTTCTAACATCACTTTGGGGAAGAGCAAGTAAATAATATGAAATGAAGTTCCTTTTTATTTGAACTTTATCATCTTTGTCTGATTTAAGAAAGAAGTTATTATCAAGTGTATTTAAAATTATTAGTGGAATATTTTTATATTCTTCACATATATTTTTCACCATTTGCATTACTCCAAGTTCTTCAAAGCAAATAGAATCAAGTAAAATACAGTCAATACTGTCAACATTATTAAAATAATAGTTTTGTGTTTCATTAAAAATATCCTTTACAACTTTGTGTTTCTTTGTTTTTTTAGCATCAATATATAAGAATACTTTACCAACTTTCCAAGACTGTAATTTTAGGTAATGAGCCAATGAGGTGAGACCAAATTCTGAGGGTGCTTTAATTACAATATTTTCAGGCTTCTCAATTATTGTTCTTATATCTATCCTATTTTCATCATTTTTATTAGGGTGGATTGGAATATTTTTTTTTGAACTTATTATTGGATCAATCCAAACAGGGCTTTTCTCGTTGTAGGTTTTTAATGATTCGTTTAAATCACCTTCTAAGTGCTTTAATATCAAGTCGACTTCTTTAATCTTTTCCGTAGGATTTGAGAAAGGAGAAAGATTTGCAATGTATAAATTTAATTTTTCTTCCAGGTTTGTTCTGAAAGATTCTATCCCTTTATAATCAACATATAAACCTTTATCACTAATGTCTGTTTTAAATTGTTTAACTTTTTTATGCTGTTCAACAATCTCATCAATATTAGAACTATTTAAATCGACATTTTCTTGTCCAAAAAAGAATATAATCTTGGGGATGGAATTTGGATCATTTGATTTTCTCTTTAGTGCATCTTTAAATTCATGTTCTGTACCACTGCCAGCTTTTTTAGTAGGATGTCCAAATCTATTTTTCATAATTCCAATGAAAATATCATAATTGGACTTTCTGATGTATTCATCAATGATGTCTTGCCCGTTTTTTCCCATATCTGGCAATACATCATATTCCCACATAAAAGGCTCAAAGTTAATACCTAGATGTTTTGCTAATCCCTTATTGTTTTATTAAGTATATCCTGACAAGCTTCTCTTTCAATTTGACAGTCTCCAGGCGAAGAAATGAAGCATTTGAATATTTTTCGTGTTTCCATTGGGTTTATTTTATTATTTTCAAATTCAGAATTAGTTCTCGTTGTTCTATTTTTTACCTATATTCTCCAAACAAAAAGCTTTTTAATTTGATTCCAACTAATGTATTGTTGTCTTTCACGCTTGCACACAACGTTTTGCCAATATGAAATGTAGCGGCATTCGGAGCGTTTTCGTGTCAAGATACAAAATACTTTGAGTAAATGTACCGAACCCTCGCAACCCTCTGTCCCAGCTATGTTTTATATTGGCTGTTAGGTATAGTAGCATCTATTTAGTAGTCTTTAAATGGATTACCTAGCTGAATCTGAACAAGCGGATTAAATTCTTCAAAGTAGTACGAATCAAGTTCCATCGGAGTGAAAACAAAATCACCAGATTTTTCAAGCAGTCTTAAATATGTATATGTTTTAACATGCGAATATTTTTCTAGTTTTAAAATATTTGCAATAGCAAATCGGTTATGCTCATTAATTTTTTCACCTACTACTATCCCAGTAAGGGCTTTTGGATCAAACTCGTAAAATTTTGGTTTGCCAGGTATATATTGACAAATAATTCTAAATTCTCCTTCATAACTCCAGTTTTTAAGTTTATGATAAATTATTGGTTCTAAAGAATTTATATCATCAATTGGTATTCTAAATTGCAATTCTGCTGGATTTCCATAATTTATGGGAATTAGTTTAAATTGATTCCTTTTATTTAATGATTCAAGTAATAAGTGCTTATTAAATACAAAGCAAAATCCTTTTGCTCCATCAGCATAATGTGACCAAAGAAGTAATTCATCTATTCTTTTTGAGAAACTAGATATGCCGAATGATTCATTTACCTTATAGC
>CAYPTZ010000474.1:0-3590 GCA_964413395.1 uncultured archaeon
CCCGAAGCTTCACACCAGACCGTTACCTGTCTCGCATGTTCGGGTAATCACACTCCGTCATTTGGAGGTCAGATATGAATTCTCTTGACCATATGGTAGCAATCCTTAGGATTATGGGTGAATTTGTTCTGCATTTGATTGTATCACTTTCTTGTCGCACAAAAGTATTTTACTTTCGCAAGATTTAATATTTTGGAGCGCAGCACATTTGGAACCTCGATTTTCGATAAATTTTAGAATTGGTTTGCACTATTTCTAAATGCAGCCTCCCTTTTGAATTTATTGCAGAACCGACATAAATCATAAGTTTATGGATTACATTTTTGGATTAATCTCCAAAAACTTGATGAAAATTAACAAAAAAACGTGTATCGTTAAACTAATTAATGTTATTGAAGCAATGATTCATCGAATATTAGCTTCGATTTTAGAATGTGAATAAATTTAATCGAACAATAATATAATTCAAGGTTATACTTGTTTTGAATCAAGATTTAACAGTCACAATTATTTTTGAACAGTGCCAAAAAAAGGATTAAAAGATTAAACTTATAATTTACCTCGTTCATCTAAAATAGCGGCGTGAGCAGCAGCGACTCGAGCAACATGGACACGAAAAGGACTGCAACTAACGTAATTTAATCCATATTTGTGGTATAATAGAAATGATTCAAGATCTCCACCATTTTCACCACAAACACCTACTTTAAGATTTGGTCGAGTTTTTCGCCCTTCTTTGGTGGCAATGGACACTAATCGTCCGACACCAACAGGATCTAAATGCTCAAAAGGATTATCTTTCATGATTGGAGGATCAATTTCATCAATATATTTCATAAGAAATTTGCTTTCTACATCATCTCGGCTAAAACCATAGGTCATTTGAGTTAAAAAATTAGTTTCAAATGAGAAGAATTCGGCCTGTTCTGCAATTTTATCAGCAGATAATGCGACTCTAAGAATTTCAATCACATTACCCCATTTTATTGTGGTTTATTCTTATTTTACTTTTCACTTTTTTCGCCATAAAAAAAGCAAGAAAAATAAACCTGGCATATTATTTAGAATCAAATGATTTTCATTCATTTATTCAATGCTATTGCATATCTCCAAAATTGAACAGTTAAAATCGTAAATCCAAAAATAATTATCATTACCGGGACTAATTGTCCAAAATTCCCAGGAGGACCACTTGATGTGAAAAAGAATGTCATCCCAATTATCCATATATAGCCTAATAAGAAAAAAATATTATATATTCCTTTAGTTCTTTGATCAGGTTTGTTTAGGTTTTCTTTTGGCGTATTAAATAATCGATGTATTGAATAACCTTGATAAACCATCAATAAGATATAAAAATAAGTCCAAAATGCAATGACATATAATGCAATTTCAATGGCTAAAAAGATTTTAGATTCAATGGTATAATAAAAGTAATCATAAGATCTCAATAATGTATAAAAAACGGCTCCAAAAAAGAGACATATCTTAATTAATGTTAAGAAATTAAATACTATCTTTAACCGAAAATTATCATTTATATCATCCATTTCCTGAAAAAATTCTGCATATGGAGTTTGTTTTCCCGATTTTGGATAAAAAAATTGAATAATTTGAATTAAAGTAATAAAATAGAAGCAAAATAGGCCATTAATAAACACTAATAGTAAATCTTTGAGCATAAGAACTTCTAACAAAGAAATATTATACACAAAAGCCAATACAATGCAACAGAGTAATATACCAAAGATACAGAATTTCTTTTGTTTTTCAAAAAAATCTATTTTGTTTAACACTGCTCGATTAACATCAGATTTCTTAAAAATTTTTCTAATTCTTTCAATTCGTTGAAGAAAATTGGAAGTATAAACATAAAACAATAATATAATGGGACCGACAGTGAATATTACATAAATTAACGAAATCACATCAGATAAAAGTGGGTTTGAAATTTTGTTCCCTAAAAACCTCAAGATATATGAAAGGGAACTAAGGATTGATACTGCTAGCATGAAGAAAAAAAAAATATATAAAGCGGATTTAGGTTGTTCTGAAATTTCTTTAGATCTCATTTTTTAGTAATACCTAATAGAAATATCTCGACTTTGTATTAATAAAAATTTAGTTTTATAAAAAAAACAAATTTCTCTTAATATTGATTTTAGAAAAATTATAAAAAAAAAGATGAAAAATTATAATTTACCTTGTTCATCTAAAATGGCCGCATGAGCAGCAGCAACACGTGCTACAGGAACACGGAATGGACTACAGGAAACATAGTTTAGCCCATATTTGTGGTACAAGAGAATTGAATCGGGATCTCCGCCAGTTTCACCACAAACACCCACTTTAAGGTTTGGTCGAGTTTCCCGTCCTTCTTTGGTGGCAATGGACACTAATCGTCCGACACCAACAGGATCTAAATGCTCAAAAGGATTATCCTTCATGATTGGAGGTTCTATTTCATCAATATATTTCATAAGAAATTTACTTTCGACATCATCTCGACTAAAACCATAGGTCATTTGGGTTAAATCATTAGTTCCAAATGAGAAGAATTCTGCAGTTTCAGCAATTTTACCTGCAGATAATGCTGCTCGGGGAATTTCTATCATAGTACCCCATTTAATTGGAGTTTTTGGAGTAAAGCCAGCATCACTCATAGTTTTTTCTGCAATAGGTTTTAGAATAGATACTAATCGAGTGTATTCATTAACTTCAGAAACAAGAGGCAACATAATTTCTAATTGAGCATCAATATTTTCTTTTTGAGATTCCATTAAAGCTTCAATTAAAGCCGATATTTGCATTTTGTAAATTTCAGGGTTAGTATTCCCTAATCGAACACCTCTATGTCCAAGCATAGCATTTTCTTCTTGAAGTTCTTCATATTTTTTAAGCATGAATTCTAATTCTTTAAATCGATCTCCAGTATCTCCTTTAACTCGTAATTCAGTAAATTCAATTAACATAGTTTTGTAATCAGGTAAAAATTCATGTAATGGAGGATCTAATAATCGAATTGTTACAGGTTTTCCAGACATAGCAGTAAAAAGATCTTTAAAATCAGCTTTTTGAAGAGGTTTTAGAGCATCAAGAGCTTTTTCCCGTTCTTCTAAAGATTCAGCAACAATCATATCAACTACTTTAGGTAATCTAGCTTCATCGTTGAACATTCGTTCTGTTCTGCACAATCCAATGCCTTCTGCCCCATTTTCAATAGCATCTTTAGCCATTTGTGGAGTATCAGCATTAGCTCTAACACCTAATTTTCTATATTTATCACATAAATCTAAATATGTTTTGAATTCGCCAGTGATTTCAGGGTCAACAACTTCAACTTCTCCAACATATACATTTCCATTAAGACCATCAATAGAGATTAAATCGCCTTCCTTGAAAATAACTTCACCATTTATTTTAGCTATACCTGCTTCTTCATCGATTTCCATATCTCCAGCACCTACTATTGCAGGTAATCCAATACCTCGTGCTACAACTGCAGCATGACATGTTTTACCTCCTCGAGAGGTTAATATTCCAATTGAGGCAATCATACCAAAAAGAACTATAGAAATTCCTCCAATAAG
>CAYPTZ010000475.1:0-3587 GCA_964413395.1 uncultured archaeon
AAGGATGCTATTGGAGTTTTTCCAAATGGCGGGAAATATTGTGGTTATATTTCAAACGAATTTTCAGATGAAAGCATTGATAAATCAGGTTTTAAATGGTGGTGCAGATATTATAATCGTGGTGCAGTTGATGGTTTGAAAGGCATTGATTATGGTAATGATTCAAATCCTTTAACTGCTTTTAATATCAAATATTTTGGTAAAAACAGAGTAATAGATATTCCAACTACAATACCTGGAAGTTTATTAAATTCTGTATTCAAGCCAACTAAAGGCATTAAAGGAATATTAAAAAAAATATTAAAGCCGTTGATAATTAGATGGAAATTAAGAAATATTAACTTCTTAATTAAAAACAATTTAATTATTTCAATACAGGAACATATAAGTCCATCGAGGGAAGACGGTAAAAGGCAAACACCCAATATATTTGATGATAAGGAGAGTTTGAAAGCAATTTTTAAGTACTTAAAAAAGAAAAATGTTTGGTATTGCACCGGAAGTGAATTAGCGGACTGGGTTAAGGAAAATATATGAGGATAAAAGTAATTACAAGCGATAGAGAATTTGATTCTGTAAAAGAAGAATGGATGAATTTTGAAAAAAAAGTAGATAATAAAAACATTACTTCATCCTATCTTTGGCAGAGAACCTGGTGGAAGCACTTTGGTAACATTGATAACAATCAATATGGACATGATAAAAAATTATCTGTTTTATTCCTTTATAATAATGAGAATGAACTGCGTGCCATTGCCCCTTTTTGCATTGTAAAAAGATATTTAAAGAAAATAATACCTTATAAAACGATTGAATTTATTGGGCAACAATGGGGAGCGACATATTTGGATTTTATTTCAAATAAACTATTAAGAAAAGAAATTGATTATCTTTTTAATTGGCTAAAAAAAAATAGAAAGTATGATTTAATTCATTTGCGTTATATTCCTAAATTTACAAATAACTTTGATTTAGATAATGAAAATATAACTGTGTTATCTGCTTGTCCTGAGATAAATAATTTAGATTATCAATATATTAGTAATAACTATTCAAAACATTTAAAACAAAATATTAGAACTGCCTATAATAAAATATCAAAAAACAATATATCTGTTGAAAAAATAGCAGCGGAAAAAAATAATAATAAGTTATTTTTATCAATAAAAAATGTTTCAAAATCAAAACTAAATGATAGTAAGCATTCAATTTATTTGGATAAAATAAAGGAAAACTTTCTTAAAGATGTTTATAAAATAATGGATTTTAATTGCGTGCAAATTTACTTTAACAATAATTTGGTTTCCTATAGAGTGAACTTTATTTATAATAGGCGGAAATTTTGTTTAGATGCTTCATATAATAGAAATTATAGAAAATATGATTTAGGAGTATTATCAGTTGATTATAATATTGAAGACTCTTGCAATAAAGATTTAATTTACCATTGTATGGGAACTGGCATTGATTCCTATAAACTGAGATTTACTAAGAGGGTCTGCAAAATTTATAATGTTATATATAAAGGAAATACTCTAAAAAGTGGGCTTATTTATAAAAAGAAATTATCAGCCAATAAAAAACAAGAGTCTCGTTTTCTGAATGAATTAAATGATAAAATACCACAGGAAAAATTGAGTAAATGAAAAAGGATTTACTCTATTACGGCTTAGGTGCTGTTCTATTAAAATTTATTTCCTTCCTGTTGATGCCGATATATGCCAGTCGTTTCAGTACTGCTGATTATGGTATATTAACTTTTTTACAAATTTTTGCTACAATATTGGGATGGTTTCTGGGTTTACAAATATTTTCAGGTATGTGGAGATATTATTATGAATTAGATGGAGATAATCAAACAAAACTTGTTAAATCTTCATTTGGATTCAGTACAATTATCAACTTTGTTATCTTAATTCTTGCTATTATAATTATACAGTTCACTATTATTAAAAATTTAGGTTACAATTATTTATTAATTATAGTTCTCGTTACAACCTTTGTTGGCTATTTTGCAAATCAAGGTATCTCAATTTTAAGATTACAGAGAAAGCCGATTTCTTTCTTAAAATTAAACATTAGTCGTGCTCTTTTATATTTCTTTTTGGTGGTTTTATTCGTAGTTGTTTTACATAAAGGTATTGCGAGCATATTTTATGGTCAATTAATAGCAGGGATTTTTCTATTTGTTATTTTCTTTTTTTTTATGGGAAATTCAAAATATCTTTCTATTAACTACGATAAAAAACTTACAAAAAGGATGCTGGCATTTTCAATACCTTTAATTCCAGCTAATTTGGCAATGTGGGTATTAAATTCATCGGACAATTTTTTTATAAAGCATTTTTATACAATGTCTGATGTTGGTACTTATGCTTTTTCATATAAAATTGCAATGCTAGTTCAAGTACTTTTAGTTATACCGTTAAGCCAGGCATGGACACCATTTATATTCAGCAGAATAAAAGATATAAATTTTATTAAAATCAAAATAGATCAGATGTTACAATTATTTTTTGCAACTGGTTTTTTTATTGTAATTTCCTTATCATTTTTCACAAAAGATTTTCTTGCTTTATTTGCGAAAGAAGGGTATTTAGAAGGAACGAAAATCATTTTTGTAGCGGGGCTTTCTTATGTAATGTATGGTGGATGTGCATTGATGGCTGTTAGTTATCATATTGCAGAGAAAACAAAATTACTACCAAAATATTTTGCTTATGGCGCTATTACAAATATTATTTTAAATTATTTTTTTATTAAATGGTTTGGGTTAATGGGAGCGGCAACTGCTACCTTGCTTTCATTTTTTCTAATATTTTTACTTTATAATGTAAATGTGAATAAATATTTTCCTTTGAAGATTTCTTATAAAGTTATTATTTCTATTAGTACTATCGGTTTTGGGATGTATTTTTTATCGTTATTAATAAACAAATTATTTGAAATTCATATAGCCATATTTATTAAAATATTTCTTCTTTTATTATATATGTGGCTATTGTACATAATATTAAGAAAAAGTGGTGCATTAAAAAACAGTGTAAAAGAAATTTTAATAAAGATTAAAAATAAATTAATTACTGGAGAAAATTTATATAAAATATCAAAGCCTGATAAAATTAGAACTCTAAGAAAAATTGATGATAAATATATTATAAAAATAGTGTCAAACGAAGATACAGATTTATTAAAAAAATATTCAGATAGATATAGATCAAAAGACCATTTTGAAAAAAACATAGAAACACGATTAAAAGATCAAGATAAATATACAGGGATTGCTGTTATTGATACAATAAAAAATAAGTTGGCATATTTGTGTTGGATTTCTTTTGATGGTGAAATTGATACTGGAATACATTATAAACGACAACTTAAAAATAATGAGGCATATTTATTTGATGCAGATACTGTTCCAGAATATAGACAGCAAGGGCTTCATAATAGAATGATGCAAGAAAGAATTAATAATTGCATTAAGAAAGGCAATAATCAAATATACATTTCAATATATAGAAATAATTACAAAGCAATAAATAATATTAATAAATTTGATTTTAAAGTTTATAAGAGAATATTCTTGA
>CAYPTZ010000476.1:0-3573 GCA_964413395.1 uncultured archaeon
CACTAAATGGATGGCCATCACTCATCATTCCTGATAATTCTTGGTTCTTTGGCATTTTTTTGTACCAATCAAAAAGTCTAGGAGATAAATCAACAAGTGCTGGATTTATCACCCAAGTTAATGGAACTTGTCCAAAAGATTCAGATGATGATATTACCTCTGGTTCATATATCATGGAATGTAAAAGATTATCTCCATCTGCAATAAAAAAACTGACATATACTCCATTTTCAAGAATTGGTGCGGAAATAGGAATTGATTTTTCACCTGATGGGTCAAAAATTGCAGCAGGGGGAAATGATATGATGGTAAAAATATGGGACATAAAAACAAGCAAAATTGTTACAAATTTAAAAGGGCATAAAGACGCAATTTGTAATGTTGAATTTGGAAGTAATGAAAATGTTTTGTATTCAGGAGGAAATGACAATTCTTTGATAATATGGGATTTAATCAAAGGAAATTCATTAAAAAATTTAAAAAAACACCATGGTCCGATTAATACCATGGTAGTTTCTCCCAATAAAACATTAATTGTTACTGGGTCGAAAGATGGTTCAATATATTTATGGGATTCGAAATCATATAAATTATTAAAAAAACTCCAACCACCAACACCAGCAGGAAAAGTAGAACCATGCATGGTCCATTCATTAAGTTTTTCTCCTGACTCTTCAAAAATTGTGGCGGGATTGGGTTTCGGATATATGATTCAATATGATCTAAATTCAAATTATGAACATAAAATGGTAAGAGCTCATCGAAAAGATATTAGAGCAGTTGCATTTAGTCCTGATGGAAAAAAAATATTAACTGGGAGCAATGACACCACAGTTAAATTTTGGAATTCAAATTCTCTTGAATTAGAAAATAGTTCTCTTGGACTTGGAGCAGGAGTTAGTTCGATATCATTCCACCCAAATGGAGATAAGTATATAGTTGGATTATATCATGGGGATATATTTTTATTTCAAATATAATATTTTTTCTTTTTTTTCAAAGATCATAGAAAATTATAAAAATAAATTAGAGAAATCTAATTTAATTAGGGGTTTTTAATGCATCATTTTTTAAGTTGATGGAAATATTATTATGTATGTCTAGGAATAATTTTAAAATTGTCTCAAAATTATTCCAAGCTTCATTTTCAGAAGAAGTGGAAGGTCTTCTGAACATGGATTGGGGTTTAATTAATTGCGATGTCATTTCAGTGGGTGGTAATCTCAAATATTTTGCCTATCTTAAAAAAGATAATACCACTATGTCTTATTCCTCAAAAAAACATCAATTCTTAACGATAGTCGATCTGAATGTAGATTCTTATGTAGAGGAAATTGAGAAATATTTAAATCTAGATTGGAAGGTTATCAATTGTAGAGCAATAAAAAATAACAATAAAATAGAAAATATTGCGTTTTTAATGAATGAAAGAAAATTGTAATGATGAAAAAAGTAATAATTATTGAAAAATGGATTATATTCCGAAATCACTAACGAAATTGAATTTTTGTTGAAAATCTACGGAATGGTAATGGTAATTGTTTTCGTGGAAATCCTTCTAAATCTTTTTCAACCATTTGAATGAATTCTTCCAATTTTATATCATTGATTTGTTCATTGGTGGTGTTATTGACTAGTGGCTCACCAATTTTCCTCTTTCGGACTGCAACTGTCTTTTCCTCAAATTCTTTCTTCCCAATATTAATAGGAGAGTCTTCTGATGAATACTGAAATCTTTCAATAAACCATTATCTGATCAATTTCAGGAAAAAATAGAAGAAAAATACTGTGAAGGATAAGGCGATAAGGAGAGATCTCTCACGTGTTTGCACAATTGGAGAATAAGATATTTACACATTTGCGATCAAACATTTTTATATGAGATTAAGGATTTTTTATAGGTGGTTTTTTTGGTAACAGTGAAATATATTTTACTTTGTAATACAAAGAATCTCAGGGCTTTATATGTCTAAAGTTTTCTAATTCTATTAGAATTGAGAACAACAAGATAAAAAAAAGAGATAAAATTAAAAAAAATTAAAAAAAGGAAAAGGAAAAAAAAATGATGCCTATTGACCCTAAATTTCTACCTCGAACCGAATGTTTACGAATTTGTTCCCGTGAATATCAAAAATGGAATTATCAACAACCTAAATCGCATCTCAAGCCATACCATCCTATAAATTATTGGGAATCTTTGCTCAAGCAAGCTCTCGTTTATGGATTGGCAATTCTGCTTGTATTAACCGTCATATTTCTGATGGGACGTTCATTTTATCATAGGTATTATATGTTTGAGAGTAATAGCGGCTTTTATGTAGAGCCTAGGATAGACATAAAAGAATTTAATTCCTGGCTTAAAGAGCAATGCTACATTTATGGGCCCGATAAACCCCTACTCGAAGCTTATTTCCATTTTCTCAATGAAGTTCTTATCCATGGTAATTTAGGAGTTTCTATGCGAAGGATTAAAAAATCTACTTGAAGTATTTTCTTAAAAAAATCTTGGTTTAGTTTGTACAACAAAGATTCTCAGGGATTTATATGAATATCGTTTTTTTAGGATATTAGATTAGAAAAAAAAAGCGAAGAATTCAAAAATGCATATGCATCAAATAACATCCTTTACACAGAATTTGCGAATCAGACCAAATAATTACCCAAGAGTAGACAAAGGAACAATGAATCGCTATAGAGAAGAAAATAACCAGAAAAATTATTTGAATTTTATTTTAGAAAGATTCGGAATATATTTCTTAGCAGTAATTTTTGCCATTTTAGTGGCATATCTATCAATTAGAAACTCTTCGTGGGTCGGAACGACTCATCCTGAATCATGGCTTCATTGGGAATCTTGGTTACCAAGAGAAATTGAAGGTTGGAAAGAAATATATTATTTTTATGGATTTGATAAACCTTTTCTTCATGGGTTTTTCCATTTTCTATATGAAATTCTTATGTAAGGCAATTTGGGAGTATCTTTACGAAGAGTTGCTATTTTATAATGTGGAATAACAAGGTTGAAAATATTGTCTTTTTAATTTATGAAAGAAAAATGTAAAGTTAAAAAAAGTATTAATAATCAAAAAATTAAATCTATCGTAATATCTCTAACGAAATTGAATTTTTGTGGAAAATCTACGGAAAGGTAAAGGTAATTGTTTTCGTGGAAATCCTTCTAAATCTTTTTCAACCATTTGAATGAATTCCTCCAATTTAATATCATTAATTTGGTCATTGGTGGTGTTATTGACTAGTGGCTCACCTATTTTTCTCTTTCGAACTGCGACTGTTTTTTCCTCAAATTCTTTCTTCCCAATTATCAGTGTATAAGGAATCCATTCAACTTCAGAACTTCTGATTTTTTTACCAATTTTTTCTTCTCTATCATCATAATCACAGCGAATATTCAATGAATTCAATTTTTCCATTATTTGTTCAGCATATTCAGATTCTTTATCGGTGATAGCCATGACTCGCACTTGGATAGGAGATAACCAGGTCTTAAATCCAGATACTTTTTCTTTTTCATATCTTGCTCCAGATTCTAATAAACCCCAGATTACTCGTTCT
>CAYPTZ010000477.1:0-3565 GCA_964413395.1 uncultured archaeon
ATTCACCATTGGGATTTATTCCCCAATAATAGAAATATTTCGCAATTCCTGTTCCACCAGGATCTGTTTCTCCACCCCATATAAAAGATGGATCATTAACTGAATTCTGCCATACATTATCAATCGTATTACCAACAATCTGATTGCAATTAATGGGATTTGTTGGACCTAAAATTTCAAAATAATTACTTAAATCATCCGCACTAGAACCAGTATCTGATATCTTAATCCAGTAATCCGTTCCTGGTTCCAATGAAATTATTACATACCAATAATAGCATCCAATATTATCAGTAGAACTATTGATTGTCTCAATTATAGTTAATCCTTTGTAGAGTTCAATACAAATATTGGTTATATGTCCACTAAATGTCCAAGTTATTTCTTCAACATTATTTTTTATCCAATCGCTTGAAATATTGGGCATTAGTAATGTTAAAATTGGTGGTCCGCAAATTTCAAACTCTTCACTTGTATTTGTTATATCATTATTTGAGATTTCAGTTATTTTAAGGGTATAATCTACACCATCATCAATATCGATAGGAATATCCCATAAAAAAATCCCATCATTTAAAGTATTTGAAGTGATTGATCGGTTGAAAATCCCACTTTTAAATAATTCAATTTTAAGATTTCCAACATATCCTTGAGAATTCCAAGTAATACTTTGTTGTGTTTCAATTTCCCATATATATTGTCCTAATGGATTTAGGATATTGATTTGAGGTTGAGGAGAAATTTCAAAATAATCACTTAAATCTGAAACACTGTAATTAACAGTGGAAGATATATTTATAGAATAATCCGTATCAACAGCAAGATTTTGGGAAATTAACCACTCAAAGGAACCAGTGTTAGAAGTACTGCTGGTGATTGTTTGATTAAAAATATCATTTTTATATAAATCAATTCTAATAGTGTTTGGATACCCTGTCCAATCCCAAGTTATTGTTTCAATTCCGCCCTTTGCCCATTTACTTGAATAATTGGGTGAGCTTATAGATAAAGTGGGCGCTAGACAAATTTCAAATAAAGGGCTTTCACTATAAACAGAAGATACAAGAGAATCTGTTATTTTTATGGAGTAGTCATCTGCAGGATTTAAATCCATTGGAATTTTCCATAAAAAGGAATTATCGTTTTCAGTTGATGAATTTATAAGTCTTTCAAAGAATGAATTTTTATATAACTCGATTTTGATATTATTTACAAATCCTAATGATGTCCATGTTATAGTATTCTCACTTCCCCGTTCCCATACCATAATTCCTGTTGGAGCTGTAATTGATATTGTAGGATTATATATCTCAAAAAAATCACTATAATCTTCAATATTTAGATTAGTATCCGATATTTTAATCCTATAATCAGTATCTGCCATTAAAAATACAGGGATATTCCAACTGTAAATTCCATCGTTTATTGTATTAAGTTCTATCTCAATCTCAAAGTTCTCTCCCTTATATAATTCAATTTTTACGTTTGAAATACTTCCTTCTGTAGTCCAAGATATTAGCTCTTGGGTATTAGTCTCCCATACACTTGCACTAAATGGAGAAATTAGATTTATTGAAGGTGGATCTTCAATTATAAATTGTGAGGTGTGATAAGTTACACTCGAATTTACTACATCTGTTATATTAATTGAATAGTCATCTCCTGATAGCAAGCCTAAAGGAATGTTCCATAAAAAAGATCCAGAATTAGGAGCATAAGAATTAATTGTTAAATTATATATCCCATTTTTATACAAATCAATATTTAGGTTATTCACATATCCCTCGACTGTCCAAGTTATCGATTCAATTTGGCCTTTTATCCATAAGTTGAACTAATAGGTGCTGTTATTGTAATTAAGGGAGGATCACATACTTCAAATAAATAACTCGTAGAATAAACATTTGAATCTTCCTTCGAGATAATCTTAACTGAATAGTCTGAATCTGCATCTAAACTTGAAGGTATCATCCATTGATATGAACCATCATTAGGTGTGTCACTATTAATGATAGAATCAAAGATTAAGTTTTTTAGAAGTTGGATCTCAACATTATTAACAGTTCCCGTAGAAGTCCAAGTAATAATTTGCTGGCTATTTCGCTGCCATTTACTGGAGCTAGTTGGAGATATGATCGATATTGTGGGATTACTAATCATAAAATAGTCGCTATAATCTTCAGCACTCGAACCTGTATCAGAAATTTTTATCCTATAATCATCGTCGGCACTATACCACGTTGGTAAAGACCAAAGATAATTTCCATTATTTATTGTACTTGAAATTATTGTGTCTATAGAGCTACCACCTTTAAACAGCTCTAATTTGACATTACTTGGATATCCATCCCATGACCATGTTATAGATTCTTGTGTTCCAGTCTCCCAAGTATTCAAACCAGTAGGATTCGTAATCGTTAAAGAAGGGGCACTACAAATTTCAAAATATTCACTATAATCCTCTGCCCCTGTTGATCCTACATCAGTGATTCGAATTCTATAATCAGAACCATCGATTAAGCCCGTCGGTATTGTCCAAGGGTGTATTTCATCGTTAGATGTACTGGAATGGATAATAGAATTAAAAGAACCACCTTTATATAATTCTAGTTTAACATTACTAATCGATCCCTTTGATGACCATTCTATTGATTTCTCTGTGTTTTTTTCCCAAATTGAGGTGGATATTGGTTCATTAATCGTAAGTGTTGGGACAATTATCTCAAAATTATTACTTAGGGCGTATGTGTTCCAAGTATGATCATCATCCCGTAACCAAATTTGATAATTCTCGCTTGCTGAAAGATCAGAAGGTATTGTCCACGAATATGCTCCCTCTTCATATAGATGATCTACGATACTACGATGAAATGACCCATCTTTATAAAGTTCCAATTCAACCCATGTTATTACACCTTCAATTATCCAAGTAATGGACTCAATATCTCCTATTTCCCATTGTGTTGAGCTCGAAGGTACAGAAAAAGAAATAGTAGGTCTGGCTTGTATTTCAAAATCAGCGCTAACTCCATTATTTCCAGTATTTTCATTTTCTTCAAGTCTATAGTGATAATTTGTACCAGGTGTAATATCCAACGGAATTACAGGAAATGCAGATCCGGTATTACTTTTTCCAGACATAACAGTAGTAATTTTGGTTGATCCCTTATATAAATCAATATTAAGAGTTCCAACAATCCCTCCGGTATTCCAATATACTCCATTTGTATATCCATCCAAAACGGGATTAAATTGAATCCCTGTTACAGTAATTGATGAAGATTTTGGAATATTCTTAATTAAATTTTTATTATTTTCTCCCTTTTTAATTGTTGCCGTATTAATTTCTAAATTAAAACATAAAATAATAAAGATTATTGTCAAATATATCACCTTTTTATTATTTTGCATAAAATTCTTACTTTGTTTTAAAAATTTCATATTAATTTGCTTTATCTTCAATATTTTCTCCTCATTTTCATTCGAAATTTATTAAAAAGAGGGTTATTATCAGTCAATCAATCTCTTTTTATAATACCACTATTAATACAAGTCTTATATAAAT
>CAYPTZ010000478.1:0-3559 GCA_964413395.1 uncultured archaeon
AGCGCAATATCCATTTTCCATTAAAAAGACACAATGGTTTTTGGGAGGTATTTCTTTTGCATCTTTTTCTTCATCGGTTCCATCTCCATCATAATTCCACTCCTCAGGAACACAACATAATTTATATAAATCTTCATCTTTATCATAATCATTTTTGAGATAAAAATCTTTTTTTTGAGTAAAAATTTGATTTATAGCATCTCTTTGAAGAAAATCTTTTATTTTTGGAAGGATCTCTTTAGTTCTTTTTATTTCATCAGAAGAAATATAACAGCCTGTATAACAACACAATTGAGAACAATTAATTTCTTTACCATTAACTTGAATTTTTTTTGGAACACAATCATATCGAAAATCTAATATTTTTAATTCAACATCAACGGTAATTCCATCATTAGATTCAAGAATTATCCATTCTCTACTATCTGATGGTTTTACTACATAAGATTCTGTTTGTATTGTTGCCATCTATAATAAAATGTAATATTTCTTTTGATTTTAACATTTTCATAATATTTTATCAGGAATTATTTTTTTAAAATAGATGCTTGAAAGTTGTCAAATTTTAAAGGAAAGATTGAAATTTGATCCAAAGAAAATTAAAAATGTGAATGCTAAATCTTATATTTTTACTCAATGGCTCTTGCTATCTTTAATATTATTAATTTTTGGATTATTTTATCCTGATATTAAATTTATGATAGAACCAGATATTGCTCAAGAATTTATTATAAGATTTTTAGCTAGTTATTGTTTTTCAAATAATAAATTTGATAATTGGATAAAAATTATTATTTATTCCTTATTATCTATAGGATTTAGCATTATTATTCTTAAGAAAAAGCAAGAAATCTTCAAATCTTACGCTATTAGTTTGCTATCGTTAATATTTTTAATATTTTATTTTAATTGGTTATTTTCTGCAAATCCTAATTCTAATCCTTTAATAATTAGAGTACAAATCAGTTCAAATTATTGGATTTTTTTTATAGCTTTATTGTTCATATTAATAA
This sequence comes from uncultured archaeon, assembly GCA_964413395.1. Classification (GTDB taxonomy): domain Archaea; phylum Asgardarchaeota; class Lokiarchaeia; order Sigyniarchaeales; family Promethearchaeaceae; genus Lokiarchaeum. Next base: position 1,014 of record CAYPTZ010000478.1, read on the forward strand.
TTGAATTCATCCTAACTTGGAACGTTTTTAAAAATATTATTTCTCACAGCTCTAAAATAATTGAAACTCAAACCATAAAAACAATCCAATTTAGATGTCCTTTCTGTAATTTTATCTATGATTCTAATGTTGTTTATTGTGTAAATTGTAAAAAAGAAATCAATATAAGTGAAAAATAAATGAAAGCAATGGTTTTAAATCGACCTGATAAAATAGAAAACAGTCCTTTAGTTGAAATGGATGTAAAAATTCCTGATCTTGCACTAAATCAAAATTTATTGAAAATTAAATCATGCGGAGTATGCCACACAGATTTACATATTGTAGAAGGCGATTTAAATCTTCCCAAATAACCATTAATTCCTGGACATGAAATCATAGCAGAAGTGGAAAAAATAAGTTCAAATAAAAGTAATTTTTCTGAAGGTGATATTGTTGGTGTTCCTTGGCTACATTCATCATGTGGTACCTGTAAATTTTGTAAAAAAGGCTTTGAAAATTTATGTTCTAATACAAATTTCACAGGTTATAATGTAAATGGGGGCTATGCTGAATATATTACAGTTTCAGATTCGTATATGTACAAAGTACCTAAAAAATTTTCTATTACTCAAGCAGCTCCTTTGATGTGTGCTGGCGTTATTGGATATAGATCTTACAAAATATCAGAGATTAAGGAAGGTGAAATATTGGGGTTATATGGTTTTGGTGCTTCAGCTCATATAGTTATCCAAATGGCAAAGTATTATGGAATAGAAACTTATGTCTTTACACGTTCAAAAAATCATCAAAATCATGCAAAACAATTAGGGGCGACTTGGGTTGGAACTTCAAAAGATTTCCCTCCGAATAAAGTGGATAGAGCAATTTCCTTTGCACCTTCTGGTCCTTTAATAATTGATATACTTAATAACTTAGAAAAGGGTGGAACTGTTGCAATAAATGCGATACATTTAACAAATATTCCTGAAATTTCTTGGGATTTATTATATTATGAAAGATCTATTAAAAGTGTAGCAAATACTACTCGTAATGATGCTATTGAGTTTCTTTCAATTGCAGAAGATCTTCCAATAAAAACAGAAATTTCGGTATATAATTTGAATAAAGCTAATTCTGCTTTATTTGATTTGAAACACAGTAAAATCAATGGTGCTGCTGTTCTTAAAATTTAAGTTCAATTTGATCTATTTCACTCTTTCTGTATATAGGATAATGATTAATATTTTAAATCAAAACCCAAAAGTTTTTAAGTCACAAATCCAACGTATGTATGCTAAAGCGTTTAAAGTAGAAATAATAAAGTGAAAATGTTATAATTCTGGAATTATTCCAGTAAATGCCGTCTAAATAATTTTTGAACAAAAGAATATTGAATACGAGCACTATACGCACTATATTATTGGGTGTTTTACCCCACTTTTTTTATATTTTTATAATAAAATTAAAAAATCTAACCTCTATTTACCTTAAATTAATGTCAATTTTAATAGAACTTGTGAATGCAATTAGTAATCTAAATAATTCTTGTGGAAAAAAAAAGAATTTAATATTAAGTAAAATTTCAAGAGATTCCAATAAAAATACTTATGCATCATCAAAAAATCCAACCTTCTTTTCTAAAAAACATTTATTTTCATTAGATTTAATTAATCATGCAGAAAATATTTATGATCATGTACAACAAAAAGATAATTTTCTAAAAATCTTTTCGAATGAACTTGTAAGAAATTCAAAAATAGAATGGAATAAATTTTCAGGTCTGGATTTTCAACCATTTTTAGAAAGGAATTTTATTACACCCATCAGTCCATTTTCTTTAAAACAATTGAAAGGATTAAGGATTGCTGCTGTTGATGGAGGGTTAGGGTTTAAAACTTATATGGGGCTTAATATAACACTTATTAAGGTTGCTGTTGTGATGTATGAATTTTATCCCGATTTAAACACTGTTATTAAGAATTATCCTCCACTAAATGAAGATGAAAATTATTCCTTTTACACAGATAAAGATATTTTTGATGAGAAAACTGGAAAAATTTTGGCAAGTTTAAGGAGATCTTTAGCTGAAAATAGTTTATTGTTAAAATACTTAGAAGTAAGTGCTGAAAGTCCTGACATTGTTATATTAGATGGGAGTTTAGTTCCTCCACCTCATAGATTTTCTTCTAATAAGAAAGATTTAATTGATAGCTATTATTTTGCTTGCATAGAAAGTTATTTAAATTTATATGAATACTGTATCGAAAAAAATATTACTTTAGTTGGTTCAGTTAAAGATAGTTCTTCAAATGCAAATATCGAAATGATTAAGAGATCAATTCCTTTTTTGATTAATAGTAATTTCAATTTATCAGATATAAAAACAATTAATTATCGCAAATATCTAAATTATTTTTCAGATACTGAGTTGTTTTCTAAAATATTAAAGCCTCAAGAGAGAACCTTGATATTTAAAACTGAAATAAAAACATCTATTTATCCAAATGATATTATTTCAAAATTAAATGAATATAATTTTTATTCCCTCTATATTAAAATGTCAA
>CAYPTZ010000479.1:0-3556 GCA_964413395.1 uncultured archaeon
TTGTAGATTTAGGTGATTTATATGGGAAAAGTAAGACCTGTATTTATTAAGAAAGTATCAAAAGAGTTAATTGAGAAATATCCAACCGTTTTTTCAAAGGATTTTGAAAAAAATAAAAATTTACTACATAATTATGCAATTATCCAATCTAATCTTGTTAGAAATAGAATTGCGGGATATATTACACATTTAATGAAAATTGAAAAATTAAATGAAGAAAAATAAAGTTTGAAAGGAAATGGAAAAAGATCCAATAATTCAAAAAATGGCTAAATTGCTTCAAAATGGAGCAACAATGCTAAATATTGAATGCCCTAAATGTAATAAAATATTATTTAAATTAAAGGATGAAAATATTTTTTGCCCAAATTGCAATAGTATTATAAAAATTGCCAAGAATAATGAAATACCTTTAAGTGAGAATAATAATCTTTACAACAAAGAAAGTTTGGTAGGAACAAATTTATCTTTTTCTGAAATGGAATTAATACTTTCAAATTTAAATACAAAATTATTAAATAAGTTGAAACATATTGAAGATCTTTCATTAATGAATCAAATTTTAGCTAATATTCAATTAACATTTGATTTAATTATTAAAATAAGGAGCTTCAGGTAATCAAAATTTTTTTTTTTAATTAAAAAGAAGCTTCGATAGTGTAGTTTGGTCAAGCATTTAAGGCCCTCACCCTTGAGACCTGGGTTCGAATCCCGGTCGAAGCACCATTATATTTCAAGAATTCAAGATTTTTTTTTTTTTTTAAAACTCGTTGAATTATTTGTGAATACAAAAATGTAAAAAAAAAGTTCTTATTTCAATTTATTACTTAGTTATAATTCTTCTTCTTCTTCTTCTACTTGTGGTTCATATTTTTCCTGTCCTTTTTGGCTATTCCAGATTAAAATAGGAGATATAGTCCAGAGTATATGTCCTCCAACGTTAAGTATCGAATAAATACCAAAAAGATTGAGAAATACAAAATATAAAATTCCAATTGCAAGTAAACCTATTCCTATTGTAAGGTCCAACATCCGTTTTTTAAGTTGTGGTGAGAAAGAACTATTGAGAGTTAATTTCGTTAATTTAACAATTGCATAAATATAGATCCCAGTTGGCGCAAAAGCTATTAATCCTGCATACCACTTGAAATCTATATCCACCTTTGTTTCTCCACTTAGGGGCGGTAACTCTGAAGGTGAAATTAATTCCTCATTGACAACAATTTGAATTGAATCAATTGGGATTAGTAATATAATCAATAGGATACAAATTATGAAAGTAATGATATAAAATTGTTTTGATAATGCTTTTTCACTTTTTAGCACGATTGCTGTTGCTAGAAATATTAAGAAAGCGGTTAACATGGCAGTAATAATGGTCAAATCTCGCAAAATTCCCCCAATGGAAAACCAAGTGGAACTATTCGCTGCGGTTACCATAATAATACTATCTGCGATTAAATATAATGTCCATGATAAAAAGGCAAAACAAAACAAATAATTCAGTGTGTTTTTTTTAATTTGGATCATTTTAATCGCAAGTATGAGAAACATTATAATAGCAATTATTTTAAACGGCAATCTGTAGTATTCTACTGTAGGATAGTTAACAAAGATCATTTTTTTTCTACTCTTTTTTTTCATTTTTTAAATAAATTGGAAATTCTTTAGATCAAGTTTATTTTTCATACGTATAATCTTTCGTTTTTGATTAATTTTTAAAAATTTTAATGTTCTAAAAATAATTTGTTTTTATATAAACTTAAATCTATAAGGAAGCAGATGACGATATTAGAGCTATGGTTCATAGGATTATTATCAATCCAGAATTGTCTATAAAGCTATATGGATTTTTTTTTTTCACAGAAATAAATTATAGTAAATATTTTATCCAAACTTAAAAATACTTTTTTTTTATTTTTCAAAAAATCCTAAATTCATGAGATTTTTCTCTACAAAACCAATATATCTGCGAAAAAACCATGAGACAAAGTACATCTCATCATGATTAAAATTAGAGTTTTCTAGCGCCCTATAATATGATTTTCTAAATCTTGTATCTAAATCAAACATAGGTGAATTATTTTGAAATAAAATTTGATTTGATATTAACCGTGTTATTCTTCCATTACCATCCTCAAATGGGTGGATTGTTATAAATCGCAAGTGAAATAGGCATGCAAGTAATACAGGGTGATAAATCACTTTTTTTTCCGCATACCAATTCATTAATTCTTCCAATAATAATTTTACTTCATATTGTGAGGGGGGAGGAATATATTTACTTCCAATGATAAAAACTGGTCCATTTCTAAATTCTCCTGCAATATTTGGTTTTGTTAGATGAAAAATCAATCTATGAAATTTTCTTATCTGATCAAGATTGATATCATGATTTTTAGATACCATTTTTTCATAAGCTGCCATATGAGCCTCTGCCTCAATGACATCATGAGTGTTAGAATTTTTTGGTGTAATATTATTTTCTATGATTAGTTGAACATCCCTCTCAGAAAGTGAAGATCCCTCAATTTTATTGGTATTATGTGTAAATCTGATTCCAAAACCTCTTAAATTTTTCCTATTTAAAGAATTTGGGATTAATTCAAGGTTTTTTTTATAAATGTTATCTAATTCATCTATTTTTTTTTTCCATCTTATTGTATAAAAACTAAAAATGAAATTTTCCTTGTCAATTTCTTCAGGAGGGTTTTTTCCGATATATTTTTCATGTTTTAATATTTTTTTATCCTTTCGGTATGAATGAGATAAATAGTAGTAAATTGTTTCATTTTTCTTTTTTTTTATTATTTGTATGTTTCATACCCCCACATATTATGTGATTCATGAATAATTATAATAAATGTAGGGGTAAAATATTTAAAGTTATAGATCTTTTTTTTTTACCCCTACTTTTTAAATTAAAACCAGAATAATTAAACAATTGTAACCCCAAAACAAATTTTTTTGTAATCCTTAAGTCTACAAGTTATTTTTAATTGAAAGTTTTTTTCTCAAAATTAAAAGAAAAATCCGAACTGGAATTGAGAAGCAAGAAAAAAAAAGGAGACTACACGCAAGAACTTTTATAACAAATTCTTCAATTTTAATTTTTTTCCCAGCTTTGTAGCAAGAGGGTCTGCAGTATCCAGTTTCCAAAAAGGTTTACCTCGTGAAGTTGTCAAAATTTGGAGGGCGTGGAGAGAACCTAATTTTTCCAAGATCTCATCATAGGAAATTAAGAATTTGTTTTGAGATAATTTGAGACGAAGCAATGATAAAAGCAGGAGGCTTAAAATACAGACATATACGTGCACGCGGATGCTCCGATTTGAATAATGATACATTGGTCGTATTTGTATTGAAGTAGGGCTTTTCATTTTTCGAAATGCATGTTCGACAATATATTGCTCCCTATAACTCCAAATAACATCTTTCGGCTTCCAGTCTATTCGATTTGTAAATAAAATTGTGCACCCAAGAGTTTCAAGATGGTATTTCAGAGCATCGTCATCAATTGTTAAATGAAGGGTGAAATTGGGTTCAGATCCATCCA
>CAYPTZ010000480.1:0-3555 GCA_964413395.1 uncultured archaeon
ATCAAAAATCAAAAATATATAATATAACATATATTCAGGTAAGAGAGGAAAAATTACATTAATATGGTTATAATTGCTTGATATGAAGAATTTTTTATAAAAAGATTAAAATTAGTTCATAAAAGGATTCTTTTAGAGAAAAGATCAACGATATAGTAGATAAAAACATTTTTTTTGTTTTCCGTAATTTTAATTTCATTACTTTATTTTTCTAAAGAAATTTCACTCGATTATCAAATTTAGAACCACAATTTGGACAATGATAGGAATGTATCATTTTATTCCAAAATACTCCAAATTTCATTGGTATTTTTTCTTCAATATTATCTAGATCGCTAGGATTTAATGCTATCATCTTTAAATTATGCTTACGATAAAATTCAATCTTATCTTCAGTTTTTTGACTATATGTTTTTCCAGAGAAGCCAAAAAATTCCACATAAACATCAATTTCAGGGAGATACCAATCATATTTATATTGTTTTTCTGAGGTTTTTAGAATAATATCTTCATAATGATGTTGTATCCCATTTGTATAGAAATAATTATCGATTATGCATTCAGATAATGAGCGAACTTTTTCACCATCAAAACATATATATCTTGATGGATAATTTGCTCGATATTTCTTTTCTTCTGTCTTAAACTTTGAATTCAGCCTTTTTACAATTAGAATTGTAATGAGTATAAAAGATAATATAATTGTAAAAATAATTAAAATCCAAATCATTGTATTCATAATTTATAGATTCTTCTCTGTATTTAAAAAGATAAAATCCCATTTGGTTTATCAAATATGATTTATGTGAAATTGATCATACTCTCGAATAAAATATAAATGAGTCGTAATTATCATTAAATTGACGAAAGAATGACTAGTGAAAAAGATTTTATTCAAAAGGTAAAAGAGATTCGGGAAAAAATTCATTTTGAAAGTGGTACTCCTCAGAAAAATAAAGCCCTTTTACAATATTTAAAGGAATATTGTGCAAGTACTCTTGCTGATTCAAAACCTAATGCTAGTTTTGAAAAAAAAATTAAGGATGTTCTATTTGAAACTGAAAATGATATGGAAAAAATTCTTACAGTCCAACCAATGGAACCACTAAAAAAAATTCCTACAATATCAAATAGACCTCAAGGTACATCAGTGGGGGGATATGCTCCAGAACCTTTAAGAAATGCTTTAAGTTCAGTTGAAGTGGCACCATTTAATCCACTTGAAAGTCCAATATTAAGAAATTTAAATAAAAAAGTATCTCCAACTTCAAAAATAATCAATAAAACCCTTGAAAATTCAAAAAATAGTGAGGAGAATATATCTTCACAACCATTTCCTAAAGTTACTCCTTTTCCTGGTTCAAATATTCAAATTAAAGAAAATAGTAAAAAATTCCAAGGTGCTACATTAAAAATCGATCAATTGAAACTAGAAATCGATTTGAACTTTTCAGATTCCATAGAACTAATAGGTAAACAAACTTTTACTTCTATTAAATTTAAAGTTGATATTCCTGATGGCTTTTTTGACCCTATTCAAAAGATAGATAAGCGCTGTAAACCATCTGAGCATTGTATTATTGAACAAAATAAATATGGTGATTTTATTTTAAAGGATCGATTCGATCTTGAAAAAACATATTATAATGGGAAATTTATTGATAAAAAAGGGGAATTGTTGAATGATGGGGATTCCTTCATTTTACCTGTAAATATTAATGATCAACTTTCTTCGCTCTCAATTATTTTTCACAAAAAAGAATAAAATCTTACCACTATCATTTTTTCAAAAATTACAATTTTATTTTAATCTAAAAATTTAAAATCTTTTTCTTCTAATCTTTTTTCATGAGTATAGTAACAGATTTTTCTCTGTATTTTCATGAACAATGGTTGGGAATTAGTACTTTAACATCTCTTGAGGGAGACGCTTTAATAACTGCAATACATGAAATGGAATTATCTATAAATAACCTATTATCAAATGTGACTGATAAGAAATTTAATAAGAGATTTGTTCCAGATGAGAATATAAGAAAAAAAATGGCGGCTATTGCCCAAACTTTGAAATTTAAATTATCATGGAATGACTATATAGAAGATATAAATTATGAAAAAGTTAAGGTTATATATGAAAAATTAGGCTATATATTAGTTCATGTTGAAATGGATCCTAATAATTCAAGTACTATTCAAAATAAAGATATTAGACCTGAACATTTACAACAAATTATTCTATTGGTATGGTTTGACTTAATTAAGAAATATGAAGGTAAATTTTTATTTGATGAAGAAACTGTTCCCTATGCAATTTCTATCTGTACAAGTCATTCTTCTGAAAATCCAATTCGTTGGAATCAAGAAAATTTTCCTAAATATAAAAAAGAACTTGGAACTTGGGTATCGATCTATTCTGGTCAATTTGATGATTATCTTGATAGCTTATATGAAAATAGAATTAAAGGAAATCTCTCTAATAAAACATCCGAAATTCATTTAATCAATCGCAATTCGGGATTACTTTATATGGATAGGGAAAATTATGATAGTTTTTTTATAAAAGATGAGAAAACTCCAAATTCAACGGGGTATGTTTATAACACCATAATTAAAACAGTATTCCAAATGCGTTGTATCGGTTTTGCCATGGTGCTAATTAATCATGAAATTGATGTTGATACTCAACAATTAACTACCAAAGAATTTAAAGAAAAAGAACCTTCTTTGATTAAAAAAGACTTGGATAAAACAAATCGGCTCAAAATGATTCTTCAAAAAACTTTGGCTCCCGTTTTTACTGATTTATCAAGAAGTCATCGACAACATTATCATGCATTATTGAAACATTGTGTAGAAAAGAACGATATTGAAAAAAATTGGGAAATGATATCAGAAAAACTTGAGAGTAATACAAAAGAATTAAACTCTATATTCTTAGATGTGCAAGAAAAGGCAAATAAACGTCAAGAATCGATACTAAGTATTGTTAACATATTATTAGGTGCCGGGATAGTATTTGAACTATTACAATATATAATCCCCGATGCAGATACATTACAAACAGTAATGAAAATCGTTGGTGGGAGTTTCCTCGTATTAATTATATTCTTTATAGGAGGCCTTTATCTTCCTAGTTTCATTAAAAAAATCAAAAAAAGGTTTAAGAAAAAATTGTAAATATAATTCATTCCAATTTTAACTTTTACTCTCTATTTTTTTTTTCTGCCAAAATCACATCTTAGATTATTTGAACAAATCGACATTTTGATAAAACATCGAAATAAGGAAGATTGGTCGGGAAAATAACTTCAATTTTTACCATTTAAAAAGGAGCCTTTTGAAATGAAATTTTTTTTTTAAACAGCTTTTTTGGATACAATCTGTAGTGTGATGAGGAGAAAGTTCGAAAAATTGAATACGACAAACAAATAGAAGGTAGATTGTATAGAAAAATCCATTCTTTTTTGAGGAAAATGTATTTTGATATTTGGCTCTATCATATTAGGAGTCATGATAAAATAACCTGTTCAAATTTTTTTTATTTTTGGATAAATC
>CAYPTZ010000481.1:0-3548 GCA_964413395.1 uncultured archaeon
CTTGTTAAACTGGGATCGTCTTCATCTTCATCATAATCTGGTTCTCTATACTGAAAAAATTTTGTTTCAAACTCTAGGTTTAGTTCATTTCTTAAATAATTATAAAAAAGTTCACGTTTCCCCTGCATAATCCTGAAATATTCATCCGTTTGATCATATATCACAACATATAATCCAATTTCCCAAAAAATTATGTTGACAAGCCCGGATATCGAAAACCAATGATCCACTGGTAATATTGGAGGAACGCTGATTAAAATGAAAAGCCAAATTGTCCAAGTGATTATTGTATAAACTAAAAACACTACAGGGATTTTTCTTTTTTCATCGGTTTTATCGATATCTTGATTCATTTCTTTTGAGAAATTTGTGATATATTCATTATACCCTTCTTTAAGTGCTTCTAAAGCTAATTTAGGGTGTATTTCCGATTCTACAGGAAAATTATATTTATTTCCTATGGAAAAAGGAAAAAATATTGATGGGAAGAAAAACCATATAGTCGCAAATGCGAACATTATTATCTGTACATACACATCAGGAACAGTTTCTCCAGATTCAAAAATTAAAAAAGTTAATGAAATAATGAATACATCTAGAAGGAAAAGCGATAAATATAGGAGGAAAGTGAGAATTTTCGGTTTTTAAAATTCGATGTGGGAGCTTCTAACAAAATATTCAACAATAATCAAATATTCTGGTCTTATTTAATTTTTTGGGAGTCTTATTCTAAAATGAATTTAATTACTACAAAAGTATAGAAGGATTCCAAACTATGAATCAGAGCAAAACTAAGAATCAAATTTCTTTTTTATTCAATAAAAAGTGGAAATCATCTACTAAATAATTATAGATACCAATATTTGTAACTTAAAATTTCTTATATTTTTTAATTATGAAAATTTCTTTTTAAAAATATGTGATACTTGCACATAGGAAAAAGCTAAAAGTAGTTGATATAAAATTAAATTCATGAAAAATGGATTATTCATGAATTAACGGAAATAATCTTGAAGAATAATGCATTTTATGAAAAAAATTTACTTAAATGATTCTGATTGATAAAATTGATCAATCAACCTTTGAATTATGTGACAAATGTATGATAATTAACTTAACCAATCAAATGTTTACCCTGTAGATTTAGTATCATAATTTCACCGAATATTCCATACCATGACCTATAGGAAGGGTAACAGAGAAAAATCCATTATGGCTATCCTGCATATGTGCGACATAGGGGCCTAAAGCTTTTTTTAAATTAAGGACATTATCTGCCAGAACCACGGCTCCCTTCCTTAAGTGAGGCGTCAGCATTTTAATAATAGGGAGGTAAAGATTTTTCCATCCATCCAATAAGACCATATCAACTGTACCTCCGGGATCACGTAAAGTTTCTTGAGCATCTCCTTTTCGAATATTCACATAATTTTGTAGACCAGCACTTTCGATATTTGCATTTGCAATTTCAACTTTAGATGGTTCTATTTCTGAACCTATTACTAATTCTCCACCATTGTCACGTACAGCTGCAGCTAAATAAATTGTTGAAATACCAAAAGATGTACCAAATTCTACAATACGTTGTGCTTCAATACTTCGTGCCGTAATATAAGCAAAACGCCCTTGATCCGGAGATATCGGAATATATACATCTCTAAAACGTTTTGCTTCATCCGTTACTGTCGGTTTTTTCTTCAAAATTTTATCACTAAGCATGGATAAACCAACTCGTAGAAATTTGATTTTATCCTTCTTGGCCTCTTTATGAAGTTTAGTTAGAATTGACTGAATTATTGGCTCGTTTAGCGAACATGTAGTGTCTGGATCCGTTTTTTCCAACATTTTCTATTTCCTTTTATCAATAAACTTTAGAGTATATTTTATTCTAAGATTATTAAATTTTTATAAAATGACAAAATGTTCGCATCTGCGGGAATTTATACTACACTTAATTTTCCTAGATGCGGATAGATATACAGAGAGTTTATCTATAAGTATAGCCCTAAATCAAAGTAAGGCTAAAGAATCTGAAGAAAATTCAATAGTGACAGGATATAATTTCGAATTAATGCGAGTATAATTTCAGTTGTAATTTTAATCATGAAAAAACTAAGTCGTAGCAATCAATTTGATCAAGAAAGTTTTTGTTTTTTTTCTTCTTTATATTCAGTAAAGTTTGTCACTTTAGCAATATCAATTGTTGGTCTTCAATTTGGTTGTAAAAGACCAGTCAGATTGATGTCATTCTGGCCTTTATAAGGAAAAGTATAGACTATAGGATTTTGATAAAATGAGTTATCTTCTATTTTTCCAAACATGAATTTTCAATAAAGTATCATTTAATGAATCAAAACAAGCATCAACATTTTTTGCTTCTTTTGCTGAAGTTTCGAAATAGCCTGCGTTAATTTCCTCTGCAAGTTTTTCGCCTTCTGAATAAGAAACCACTCTTTCTTTACTTAGATCAAGTTTATTCCCAAGTAAAATGCGTGGGACTCCTGGGGTATATTGCTCAGCTTCTTCTACCCAATTTGTGATATTATTAAATGATTCACGCCGAGTGAGATCAAAAACATAAATACACGCAAATGCCCCTCGATAAAATGAAGGTCGGACAAATTGAAAATGTTGTTGTCCTGCTAAATCCCATATCTGCAAACGAACAGCTATATTGTGTTCTGGCATACTAATCATTTTTATTGAAAAGTTTGCTCCAATGCTCATGATGTAATTTTCGTTAAATTTCCTTTCTGTAAATTGTAATACTAACGAAGTTTTTCCAACAGATCCATCACCAAGCATTACTACTTTGAAGATATATTCTTTAGGTCCCGCCATTTATTATTCACGACAAAAATTTTTTGATTTTTATAACTAACTAACTATAGATTTTATTTCTTTAATTTAATTCGTTAGTGATGTTTATTTTTTAAAAAAATTTATTTTTTATATTGCTTTTCTTTTTTGTAAGTAGTTCACAATCTTGTTTTTTTTATTTATTTAATAATTGTATTTTCTTCGATAATTTGAGAATCAAGAATTGTATTTGGTTTTAATATTTGTACATTTGGTCCAATTACTGTATTTGATCGGATAATACAGTGGTCTGCAATTATCACATTATTTGCGATAATGGATTGCTCAATTTTTACAGATTTTCCAATTTTAACATTATCCCATATCACGCTTCGATCTATGAAAGAATTATTTCCAATACGACAGTTTGAACCTAAAGATGTTAATTCTTTGATATATACATTATTTCCATAACTATTATTTTTTCCAATACACACAAAAGGCCCATGGGATAAATTTGATGAGGGTTTTTCATTATTTAAGTACCATATATGAGCATCACCTTGTCTATTTCCCTTGGGTGAAATTGGATAGCCATATAATCGTAACATATCCCAATTACTCCAGAGGTACATCATTGGATTTCCCACATCTAACCAATAATAATCTAATACAGGTAAAAAACCATATAATCGATAACGATTTTCTTTGAGATAGGGAAATACATCCTTTCCAAAGTCCATCATTGT
>CAYPTZ010000482.1:0-3543 GCA_964413395.1 uncultured archaeon
ATTTTTTATTGAAGAATGTCCATTTGGTTTTATTGGGCAATGTTTCTTATTAATTTTTGAAATGTCATTAGGAATTGTTTCACTTTCTCTTTTTAATTGAGTAAATAGAAACTCTTTGGTTTCACTCATTGCTTTACGAAGTTCTTTTAATCCCATATTTAAATCTTCCAAAAAAGAAATTGATAATTAAAATAATAGTAGTGATCCTTATCAAAAATTGGGTTTTTTTTTTTGAGTTTGAAAATGCCTATATTCTAAAAAAATTTTTTTTAAAATTTATTCTATAAATTTGATTGAATTTCGTGCGTTATTTTATCCAGAATCGCAGAGGCAATGTCTATTTTAGAAGTTAATGTTATATGGTCCACATTTTTTTCTTTATTTATAATATAGACTTCATTAGTATCAGATCCAAAACCGCGTGATTTATCTTCGATATTTATAAAATTTGCAATTATCAAATTCGATTTTGATGATAAGAGACGCTTGTATGCTTTTTCAATTAATTGATCTTTTGAAATGTTATTTTCTGCTTTGAAAGCAACTATAAAAAGATTTTTATCTAAATTTCGTGCTTCTGTAATAAATTTTGATGTCGAAATTAAATTTATTTGAAGATTTTGAATATCTGATGTGATTTTACCATCAATTCTATTTTCTGGTGTAAAATCAGCAAGTGCTGCTGTCGAAATTAAAACATCAAATTTTTTCTTCTTTAAAATTTCCTCTAAAACCATTATAAAATCTTTAGTACTTTCTAAATTATGTACATCGATACCTATTGGTATATTTACTTTAATATTTCCTTTAAATAAGGTAACATCCCCACCTCTTGAAATAATCTCCTTCACCAAAGCAATACCCATTTTTCCTGTTGAGGGATTTGTAATATATCTTACATTATCGATCCATTCAATACTTGGGCCTGCTGTAATTAAAAATTTTTTTCCAAGTAAATCTTTTTTATTTGAAAAGAAATGTATTACATAATCTACAATTTTTTCTACATCAGCACCTTTTGCTTTATTCTCTTCTAATTTAGGACCAATAAATTTAACATTTAATTTTTTTAAATTTTGTATATTAGATTGAACTATTGGATTCTTGAACATTGAATCGTGCATGGCAGGTATAATCACAATAGGAGTTTGGTTCCCTAAAGCTACCATTGAAATTGCTGATACTGCATTGTCACTTATTCCGTTAGCAATTTTTCCTATGGAATTAGCTGTACCTGGACAAATAAGTATCATATCTGCAATACCTTTACTATTATCTCTTTCTCCTGCAATAGATATGTGCTCAATTTTGCCCGATATATCTGTTATTACTTCATTACCTGTGGACCATTCCATCATCATTGGTTGAATAAGCCTTATTGCTTCTTTTGACATCACTGGTACAATTTTTGCTCCATGTCTCATTAATTCACGTGCAATTGATGGTGTATTTATTATGGCTACACTCCCTGTAAGACAAATACAAATAGTTTTTCCCTTCAATTTATTACTTTTTATGCCAACAATATCCTTAGTTGGATGAATAAAATTTTGTTGAAAATCCATGTTAAAAAATATATATATCCTTTAAAAATAATGTTTGGTATAAAATAGTACATTTTACTATGAATCATTTTTTTTTTTTGTACATCCAAAACTTTAAATATCAAATTATAAAATAAAAATGCTTAAGAAGTCCGCAATTCTTTATTGAAATTGAAAAAAAAAAATCAGTTCATTACTGAAATTGCTTTAAGTTCGCAATCCGACAAAATCTGTTGGGGATGAATCTAAGGAGTTTTGATTTAAAATGGCAAAGAAAATGGCAAATACAGGGGAAATATCAAATATAAAAGAGGGTAGTGTTGCAGAATTCTTTAGGAAGCGGACCCAATTAGTTGGTTTTGATTTTGGTTTAAATAAATTTACTCAGTATTGTATCGAATTCATTGATAACTCCTTGGATGCAATTGAGAATTTTCATTGGAAAGAAAGCAAAAAACATCCAAAATATGCATTCAAATTAAAAGATGACTTAATCTTAGAGACTTTTAGCTATTCAAATCCAATATTTGAGGAAGATATTAAAAGTTTTGAATCCAAATTGGAATCAGAAATGGTTGATGATGAAGGAAATCCTCTTGCAGATGATGGTACACTGCTATTAGATGATTCAAGTGATGAAGATACAGATGAAAAAATACTCATTGATGAAGAACAAGAAGAAACTCAAATATTAATCAAAGATAGCACTTCAGAAGATGATGAAGAAGCAAGAAATATACGGAAATTACAGAAACAAGCAAATGAATTAGAAGTTGAAGTTCAAAACATTATGTATGGACTTGATGGATTTCTCTATCCTATTAAAGCCCTTATTGAAAGAGAACCATTTGTTATTTTTCAGTTGACAGAAAGAGAAGCCCAAGAAGTTTATGCTGATATTAGCAAAGATTCTAAAGAAGTATATGAATACACTCTTGATGTTTTTGATAATGGAACAGGTATGGGACCATTGGATTTAGAAAAATTTGGAAGATATCTTGCATCTAGTAAAAGTAAAAAATTGAAACAAACACGTGGTTCTCAAGGATTCGGCTCACCTAGTGCATTTTCTGATGCACAGAATACAACTGGACAACCAATTACTGTTGTATCGAAAGATATGAACCATATTTATGGAACTTGTTCTCAATTTTATACAACTTCCAAAAATTCTAAAGAGTATATCGTTCCTCCTACTGAAGTGACAACAGAATTTGAACATGGAACTTTCATATCTTTAAATTTTCTTAATGTTAAGTATCGAAAAGGCTATATTGATTCATATATTCAACAAACCGCCTTAACTAATCCACATGTCTCTGTTATTTATTTAGATCCTAGTGGACAGGAAATGATATATCCTCGGAGAGTTAAAGGTTTTCCTAGAGAACCAACTTATGCACTTCCTCATCCGTCTTCAGTCAATATTGGAGATTTTCAAGACTTATTACGGTTATCAGATAAGTTATCTATAAGCTCATTTTTACAAGATAATTATGTGAGAATAAGTTCATCTCTAGCAAAGACGATTATATCATCTACCGAAGTTGATTTGGAAGAAGCTCTTTCATTATTGTTTGTTGATAACAATTTATATCTTACTTGGGCAAGAAATCAAAAACCTATTTATTTAATGCAATATGAAAATAGAATTTTTGGTCGTTCAAAAAAAGCTAGAGACAAACTAATTATCTATAATATAAATTCTGAAGTTGATCTTGAAAACTATTGGAACATTTTAACACCCTATAATAAAAAATTAGATAATTTTAATAAAATTATAAAAAAAAATCGAAAAATCCAGAAATCTACGTTTCGTGAAGCAGATAAAAAAATAATCAAAAAATTAAAAAAACAATATTCTGATAATGAGAAAGAAATTCAAAATTTGAAGAAAGACCTAGAAAAATTAAAGAAAAATCTTCTTGTAGTGGCAAAACCATTTAAAATTTCAAAAAATAACGAAATAACAGATAATAAAATAACAGATGATTTTGAA
>CAYPTZ010000483.1:0-3543 GCA_964413395.1 uncultured archaeon
ATTTTATCATTATTCTTATAAGAATAATCATTAGCGAAAACAATCATAGAAAGCAAAATAGAGAACATTATTGGAATCAGTACATTATATTTCTTAGGCGTTAAGAAATGTTTTGTTTTTTGATTTTTCATTTTAATTTCTCCAATATTTATCATTTGTCAGGAAAAAGACGGAGATAATTCAATCCTTTTCCTTGTTAATATAATGAAATTTTAACTGTGATTGTTAATGTACAGATTTTTGATGGAACTCATATCTATGTTTATTATTTGGGCCTATAGTCAACCTATCGGCATTTACATAATAATTCGTTTTCTTTTGAGAAAATTCTAAAGAATCTATCCTGAAAAATTTATCGATAAATGATAACTTTTTGATTTTTTTGATTTTCTTCAAGGAATGAAATGAAAAAAAAATTTCTTTCTTTAATATTGTTAAAATTATATTGATTATATGGACTATAAATATTGTTGAAGATTGATATTTTTTATTCATTTCCTCAATAGGTATATTATTTTTCAATAGTCTGATTCCTTTATTTGAATTATTATTGATTTTTCAACCAATCAAATTTCATTATATTATTAAGATATCTAAACACGTTTCATTATTTGAAATCGATTGGTCTGAAATTGAAAGGTTTCATTCATTTATAAAAGGTTCTGGACTAAAAATGAAACTTTTTTATGAATTGTACAAGGATTTAATTAGTATTCGAGTTTTTTTGCCTTAAGAATAATTATTTTTATATCAATAAAAAACCTATTAAACTGTCTTATTATGAACGAGATTTCCTTAACGACTGAAGAAAAATATATTTTATCCTTTATTGAAAAGTACCTAAGGAAAAAAAATGTATCTAGAATCGTTGAACTAATCTCATTCTTAGTAAACCAATTACGAAAGAATGCAAATTATAATGAATACAAAATTGAAAAAATTGTCAAATCGCTAATTTCCAAAAAAATTATATTAGTTGGAAGCCAATTGACTAAAAGTGATATTTTACAAATTCCTCTTAGAAAAAATATCTATCATCTCATTACTAAAAATCCGGGAATCAATATTAACAATATTAAATCAATTTTAAAGATAGGAACAAATCAAACCCTTTGGCATTTAAATTTTTTAGAAAAATTTGAATTCATCCGAACACATAATTTTCAAAATCAAAAAGCATTATATCCCCATGCTTTGAATGACGAAAATGATGAAATCCTCTATTATCTTAATAAAATAAAAGTGAAACAAATTATTCAGCTGCTTATTGACAACAAATCCCCTCTTAAGCCTACTCAAATATCTAATAGTCTTTCTATACATTACAATACAATTAAAAAATACTTAAATAATCTTGAGAAATTTAAAATATTGGCAAGAGTTGGAGAATCTAAACAAAAGGAGTATGCAATTAATATAATTGTTTATGATAAATTCATTAATTTTCTCAATAATGGTACCAACTTTAGCTAAATTTAATAAATAAAATATAAATTTATCATATTTCAAGCTCAATTTTAATAATAGATATAATTTAGAATAAAACCAATATTTTGAAAGGAAATTAAGATGTTTAATGTCGGAATTATAAAAGATTTCATCAAAACATATCCACCAAATAATAATACAATTTTTATTTTTTAACATATATTTTTGATTATCGGAGAGAAAAAAATGTTTAAAATTAATTTTGATCCTCAAAAAGAAATTAAAAAGAAAATAATAAATCCAGAATATCTGCTTCCTAAACAAGTTGAAACTACAGATGGTATAATTAGACCATTTAATGCGAATAATATTGTAGATTCACTAATTAAGGAAACTAACTTAGATAAAAGAAAAGCTATTGAAATTACAACCATTGTTCTTCGTAAATTAAGTTCTCTTGGATTAGATTTTATTGCAGCACCTCATATTCGAGAATTAATATGTGGTGAGTTGACAGCTCAAGGACTTCATAAATATAGATGTAAATATACTCGTCTGGGCGTTCCCATATATGATGTTCAACAAATGTTAAAAACTCAAACAGGTTCTACTTTTTCCAGTTTATTAGCCGCTCAAGTAATTGAGCAATATGTTCATTTAGATCGGTTAAGTGAAGATGCACAGGCAGTTATTGATGAAATAAGTAATTATGCAAATAATACCAAAGAAGAAGACAAAAAATTAATCTTAGATTGTATGGAAAATGCCCTAAGACTTTATGCAGAAAAAAAGTCTAAAAATCTGATATAAATTTTTATTTTATTTTTTTTTTTTTACAAATTATTCTTTATTTCTATAGAAAGATTTGATCAGAGCATTTCCAGTAAGTTCTTCATCACATATTATCTCTTCTACATCAATTCGCTTTAAATGCTTTATATTTTCTTTATTTTGAAGATTAACACATATTTTAAGGTCTCTATTAATACTTTGGACCGTCATTGCAATCAAAACTGCATCAGCATCATCTTCTGTAACGATTATAACTTGTTGAGCTTGTTCAATTCCTGCATTTGTAAGAATGCGTTCTTCAGAAGGATCGCCCCGGATGAAATCTACAATTTCAGGCAAGTCATAAGGTTTTTCTTCCAAATTTGCAACTAACACATAATTATGATCTCCTCCAAGTAATCCAGGCAAATTATGTAAAAAATGGCGGATTTTTGAATTCCAACCAATTAAAATGATATGATTTAGATATTTCACGATTTTATCTCCTTTCATTTTATTGAACATATGTACGTACACAAATTCAACAAATAATAATGTAATTCCTAATCCAAGCCACATAAAAACAGTAGTTAAATACCAAGCATAGGGTTTTGAAGGAGGAACCAAACCAGAACCAGTGTTGGTTACTGTATCAGTAGCCCAATATAAACCTTTATGAAATGGGACATCTTCAATATAGGAATAGTAAAATCCTAGAATTACATTTAAACAAATTACTAAAATAGTAATTTTTAACATCACACTTTTTTTTAAATTTTTAAAAGATATTCGCAATTTTTTGAAAATATTATCTTTTTTATGCTTTAGAATTAGATCTGGATACATGTGTGTCAAAAATATTAATGGACAATATCAAAAAAATTTGATGCAATTTTTTTTTTTTATATCAATTTTACTTTTTTTCAAAGCAAAGAAAAACATCCTATAGTATTCATATTTCCCCAGATTATCTTTAGCAATAAAATTTAAATACTATTGTTATTCATGATAATATAATTTAATTTTTGTGAATGAAAATGGTTAATCATAATGTAAAGAAAAACTATCTTGTATTGCTGACCTTGATACTAAGAATAAGTATGCTTTTCTTAGGATGTAATCTAGAATCTTCATTTTCAGATATGTTATTTATTTTTGGGATGATTTTTATTTTTACTGGAATATTAGAACATGCATTCTTACCTGAATTGAAGTCAAAATCAACAAAACTCTATATATTTAAATAAAAAAAAAGGATCAGATAGGATGATGTTTTTTCTCAATATTATTTATTTTCATTCCCACCATATGTTGGATCTCACGTAGTTCTAAAAGAACTTGCCT
>CAYPTZ010000484.1:0-3536 GCA_964413395.1 uncultured archaeon
ATTTCTTTTTCCCCTAAATCTATAATGAATCTTATATATAATATAAAATAAAATTTATTGATAATCCTTTTTTCTATCTATTATAAAAATAACGAAGGGTTATTAAAAAAAAAAATTCGTTGTAACACTGATTTATGTAAGAGTTTAACTAATATGGACTGGAAAAATAATATTCCTACTTGTAATTCATGTGACTTTAAATCATCTGAGGCATTTTTATGTTGTCCAAACTGTAATAATGTCATTTTTATCCCTCCAATAAAGGGTCCTTCTCAAAATACTATTAATTTAAAATCTATGTGGTCATTGCATCAATTCCTACCCAAATTAAAAAATCAAATTACATTATTTGAGGGAAATACTCCAATAATAGATATAAAAAATATCCCAAAATTACATCATTTAAAACTTAAATTAGAATTTCGCAATCCCACAGGTTCTTTTCGAGATAGGGCATCTTCATTAATAATTTCAGATGCAATTGATAAGGGATACCACTCCATAGTTGGAGCAAGCACAGGATCTTTTGGAATTAGCCTATCAGCATATGCTTCTCGGGGGAATATAAAATCAATTAATTTTCTTCCTAAAAACATGGATTTATCAAAAATAGAACAAATTAAGTTATATGGTTCAGAAATCGAGCAAAAAGGACAAACATTAGATGAAACTATTCAATTTGCAGAAAAAAGAGCGAAACTTGATAATATATATAATTCAAATTTAAATAATAATATCTTAACAATTGAAGGACAAAAAACAATAGCTCTTGAAATATCAATGCAATTATCAGAGAAAATTGAAAATGTAATAATACCCAGAGGAACAGGGACTTTGATATTATCAATTTATCAAGGATTTCAAGATGCCAAAGAATCAGGATGGATTTCCAAAATACCTCGAATATTTTCCGTATCTCTTAAAAGATCTAAAGGATCATATCTAGCTGAAAGTATAAAAAATGTGAATCCATATTTACTTAGAGAAGTATCTAAAATAGTAAAAAAAACCAATGGACGAGAATTACAAATTCCTGCGACTGAAATGTTGATGGATGCAATATTATTAGCTCGACAAGAAGGTCTTTTTATTGAACCAGCATCAGCTTCTGTAATTTCAGGGGCAAAAATTTTAAAGAAAGAAGATGGAATTAACCTCAATTCTACTATTGCAATTTTAACTGGTTCAGGATTAAATACACTCAATATTTTCGCATCTCAGATTCGAGATATTAAAAAAGTTATATGGGGAGTATCAGGTACATCAACGCAAAGAATTGAAATCTTGAATTTAATTGCGGAAAATAAAGCAAATCACGGATATGCGATCTGGATTTCCCTTGGAAAGAAAAAAACATTACAATCTGTCTACAAACATCTCGATAATTTAAAAAAATCTAACTTAATTGTTAATCAATATGCAAATAACAAAATTGAAGGGAAGAACAAAGCTTATTTTACCATAACTGAAAAAGGACTTGAAATTTTAGAAAAAATGAGGGATATTATTGATCTAACTTAGAGTTTTTATTTATCCAATTATAAAAAAATTATCCAAAAAAACCTTATCTTTTTTAGAATGAATTTTCCTTATAAATGTTGATAAAAATGAGTTTATACAATTTTGGTTACACCACAGATTACTATAATACTCATCAAGTTATTAAGCAAATCTGCGATATTTGCGGTGAAGAACAATTTTCCGAAATAATTATGGAGAAATGTATTATCTGCGATCAAAATATATGTTCCTCTTGCAATGCACATGGATTTTGTGGGAAACATTATAATTCCTTAACACTTGAAGAAAAACAGAAAATCGAAATTCAAGAGATTCAAATTCATAAAAAGAGTAACCGTTATTTTCTTGAAATATTTGGATTATCACTTCTTTTATTTATAGGTTTTATAATGTTAGCTCTAAGCAAAACTGTATCTTGGATGTTTTTCATTTCATGGATATTAATTTTAGCACCATTTATTGTAATTTTTAAAATTGTTTTCAAATATTTCAAAATCATCAACCAAGAAATTATTTTTAAAAAACAAATCTTTTCCAATCATCAATAGTTTAGTGAAAACAGATAAGATACAAAAATCTGAATATTATGAGGATTATTTGGTTGGAAATTATTGTTGAAAAACATAAGCAGATAGGTGGTGCATTAATGGCGAGAGTAGAGACCTTTAAAGATAACATAGTCAAGATTTTTCCTGCATCAGATTGGGGCTTTGATAAAACGCTTAATGATACGAACTCAACTGAAAACACAACAAAAATTGATACTTCTATGTAAAATATTCGGGCAGATTTCACATAAATAGATCGTACACAATATGACAATAAAAAGTCATGTGAATGATAAAAAGTTAAAAAAAAAAAAATTATATCAGTATATTCAAGTATCACAAACGTGCATGAATTTTATTTTGTCTTTTTGGTTTTTTCTAGCAAATCAAAATATAATTTTTTAAAAAACTTCAGTTCCCGCTCTAATTCTTCAATTCGTTCATTTTTAGCATAGAGAGTATTTTGCTCCGTGAGCATTTTTTTTAAAGTTGTGTTGGACATGCCAGTTCCAAATTTTTCATATAGTTTTTCTTGAATTTCTTTGTAGGGTACTCTTTCATAAATAAGATTTCGCGCAAATTCTATTTTTTCTCGACTAGATTTTCCCATTTAATTTATTTCTCCCAGTTCTTTTTTTTTTATTGATTCGGTTATTTTTTTATCTTGAAGTATATGAATTTCCTCAGATTTTAAAGATTGGAAATCAATTATATATTGCTTTACTATTTTCACAAATATTCCACATAAGGCTAAGATCACAATAATTAGAGTTGTTCTAAATACCATTGTTGCATTTTTTGAATAAATCTCTTTGATTGCATCATTATATGTAAAAATTATTCTTGAATCATGATTTGATATATAAATATTCCATGTAATAATAATTATGAATAAAGATATCAAAATTAATAATAATTTCAAACCAATCTTTTTCCAATATTTCTTATTTTTTGAGATAATATGGGAAATTGGTGTACTTAACAAAATCCTAAATTCATTGATTAAAAATTTTAGAGTTTTCTTTATTGAAAGTTTATCTGTAGATTTTAGTAGGTCTAATTCTTTTTTTTCAAGATCTCTATTAATTTCAGTATATAATAGCTTCATATGTTTTCTTTTCTTCCGACTTCTAAGAATAGTGAGAATAACTAAAGTAAGAATTAAAAAAAACAGCATTAATACGTATTGCTCTAAAAGCTCCGAATTGTACATCCATAAATATGTTCCTAAAAATTGTCCGATAGCAGGAACATTCAATTCAATAAAATTATAATTCCACCAAAATCCGACTCCGGCAAATCCATTATATATCATTTGATAATAAAAAATTTCATTACAAATAATTATGAATCCTATTATAAAATAAAATAGTAATAATTGAGCTTTCTTCAGATTAATTTCTCTATAATAACTGATAAAGCTTATTATAAGAAATATTGACCACCAAAAAAATTGAGTCCATATAA
>CAYPTZ010000485.1:0-3530 GCA_964413395.1 uncultured archaeon
AAGATCTTGAGGAATAATTATCCAATAAGGAACTTCATAATCAATAGGGTTGATGATGATTTGAACAACAGAAGTCCTTTCATTTCCAGTAGTATCATTGACATTAATTCGTAAAAAATATGTTCCAACAATTAATTCAGAAATATTTGTAAGAATTCCCTCAGAAGAGATTGAAAAAGTATCAGTATTATTTAACCAGAATTCATCAATTGCGACATTATCTGTGGCGTTAATATCATAATATAAGGATTCACCTTCATCCAAAGTCTGGCTTTGTGGCCAAGGTGCCCACTCTGGAATGAAATAATCTTCATTTCCAGTAAAAAAAAATTCATTAACTAGAGGGTAATCATCATCGCTGTAAAAACCAATCCCTTGAGAAGTATCCCATGTAATTCCATCGGGATTGATCGAAGCGCTGGGATGGTCATCTTCATAATCACTATAATAATTTCCCATCGTAGCATTATTATAATTATTTAGCGAATTTGAATCTTCTGTTGCTTCTTCGACATTATTGCCAATAAAATTATTTAAAAAGATATAATTTCCTTGACAATTATCAATCCTCATGCCATACCAATCATTAAAATCTATAGTATTTCCAATGATATAATTATTATAGCATAAAAATTGCATATAAAATCCGGTATCACCATTACCTGAAAAATAATTTCCTAGGATTTCTCCATTGTCACAAGATACAAGTAAAATTCCTCGATATCCATTTCCTGTACAATTATTACCATAAATATAAGCATAATCCGAATATCGAATTTCCATACCTATATTAAAATTTTTAATGGAATTATTTGCAATAACGAGATTATGACAATAATTTGCAACGTAGATTCCATGACCAGATGACCCACCAATTAAGGTATTATTTCTGATGACAATATTTTCCGCTTGAAATAAATTGATTCCAGGAGAGGCATCAATTGTACAGTTTTGAATAATTACATAGGCCTCTGTATTACTTATCGAAATCCCTTCATTATTATCAGTAATCTCTAAGTTCTCAATAATATAAGGATATTCTATTGTACCATTTTGCTCTGAAGGACAGATTAATTCGAAACCAGCATCTGATGAAATAGAAATTGCCTCATGAGATACACTTGATCTGGGATTATTCATAAAATGATTATCATTTAGGTAACTATTGTTGAAATTTAATGCTGGAATCACATAAATGAAGAAAATGATGAAAATAATCATTCCAGAGGTAAAATTATTTCTCATCTTTTTGTTTTGATTTTTATTATAAATTTTTATATTCATTTCCTTTACCAATTAAAATTAATTGTATTGAATAGATTTTAATAGATATTATAGAAATTTTCGTATTTAAATAGGAATGGAGTGAAATTCGAACAAAAATTTCTAAGATTTGTTCTAATATTGATATAAATACTATTTAGAAATTCTAAATAAAAAAAAAATTAAATTCAGTTTATTTTCAATTATTTTTACAATTTATATGAAATTGATGGAAAAACCTAGATTAAGGAGAATTAATTAATTTATATTTCTTTATTGAGATTTAAAAACAAAATTCAAAACTTAAATTATCATACCAAAAATAAAACTAAAAAAACAGCCTGTAATATTAATAATTAAGTAAAACAGATGGAATCGAAAAAAAAACCTTCAACCAGAAAAATGTGGAGAACACTTAATGAAAAAAACTTATGAAGAAATTAACCAAAAGATCCTTGAAGGGAATGCATGTGTTTTAACTGCAGAAGAAATGGTAAAGTTGGTTGAGAAAGAAGGAATTGAATATGCAGCAGAGGAAGTAGATGTTGTGACTACTGGGACCTTTGGTTGTATGTGTTCCAGCGGTGCATTTTTCAACATCCCTCAACCAGATCCTCCAATTAAGATAGATACCCTTACTGTTGATGGTGTTCCAGCTTATCATGGAAATGCAGCAGCAGATTTTTATCTTGGGGTGACAAAACCTGTCAATGGTGATTCTGAATATCAAGTAGATCGAGAAAAATATGAAAATATAAAATATGGAGGAGGCCATGTGCTTGAAAAGTTGGTTTCTAATGAAAATGTACATATTTCTGCAATTAGTTTAGGTACTGATTGCTATCCCCGTAAATCTTTGGAAATTACACTAAATTTGGCAGATTTTAACCAAGCTATTATGCTAAATCCTAGAAATGCATATCAACGTTATGTTTGTGCAGTAAATCAATCTGATTCAGTTATGTATACTTATATGGGAAAATTACTCCCTAATCTAAAAAATGGAACATTCGGGGGAGTTGGAACAATGTCCCCACTAAATAATGATCCTACTTATCGTACAATAGGGATTGGAACTAGAATTTTCTTAGGGGGAGGTATTGGCCACATCATTGGCCAAGGGACACAGCATAATCCACAAGCAAGATTTGGAAATATTATGGTCAGAGGAGATTTGAAGAATATGTCTCCTAAATTCCTTAGTGGAGCTTCAGTTACCCATTATGGTATGAGTTGTTTTTTAGGTCTTGGAATTCCAATTCCAATATTGGATGATAATTTAGCATTAAGCTGTTCAATCCCAGATAGTGAAATTATGACAGATGTGGTAGATTATTCAACGAGAACACGAGATCGCCCAATACTTCAAGAAGTATCCTATGAGGACCTAAAATCTCGCAAAATCACTATTGATAATAAAGATATTCCGCTTTCTTCTACATCTTCGTTTTATAAATCCCGTGAAATTACCAAGATTCTAAAAGAATGGATTAAGCATCACAAATTTACACTCTCTCCCCCAATTAAAAATTTACCAACTACCACTGAATTCAATTCCTTACCGAAGAAGGTCTCAGAATTATGAGCAATAATAAAACCAATCAAATAATCCAACTCAATCAAAAATTATGCGTTGATTGTGGATGGTGTTTAAGCTATTGCAGATTTAGCGCCTTGATACTCGATAATGAAGATAAATTTAATATTATACCTGAGAATTGTTGTGGATGTGGCGAATGTATAGAAGGCTGTCCTAGAAACGCACTCTTATTGTGATAATAATTACTAAGTAAATATCACTAAAATTCTACAGATCATACATCTGTTTCATTTTTTTCTGAAAGATATAATTTTGTTCATCTTTTATTTTAACTAAAGGTGGAAGATTTCCTTTTTTTCCAACTAATTTATCTTTTACAATAAATACACCTTCAAGAGAAGAAATATCAGAAAAAAGCTGAAGTCCTTGCTCAATTGCATATTGGGCAGAATCTCCTTTTACGACATTACATATTGCTGTTGCAGCCGCATCTGCAATTGCAGCCTTTTTTGCGAAAACAACAACAGCATCTGCTTCTCCGAGGCTAGAAGCATGGCCAAATGTAGCAGAACTAGTTGCTACTGCCATCTCACTCCAATCACCAGGATAACTAAAACCGATTTTTGATTGAAGACTAGTTGATAAGACTAAAAGACCAATAATAATTTCTTCTTTTGATTGAATAATGATTTCTCCACCATTTTCAACTACAGCGATTTGGGTATGA
>CAYPTZ010000486.1:0-3528 GCA_964413395.1 uncultured archaeon
CAATATTGGATATATCTGAATCAATATCTGCTGCATACATGATATCATTTATTCCATAAATATCAGAAAATTCCATTGTCGAAAAATCTAAAATAGATGGGTCAATTAAATCTTGTTTTATTGGAAAAAGATCTTTATTAAATCCCGATGCATTAATATTATTTCCAAAAAATGCAATAGCTAATATCGAAAAAATATAGATTTTATTCTTATTGTCTTTCATAATTGTCTATTAGGCTAAAAGCATTTAAAATTTTTTTTAATACCTAAATTAACACTTATTCTTTAGTTCCCCAAGTATTCATGATCCAGATCCTATATTCAAAAATAAAATTGTTATTTTAAAAAATATTACCCCATTGTTACTTTTTACTACAAAAACTCAAATATTACTCAGTTGAACATTTATTGATAAAAAATTATGATGCCAATTGAGTATAATATAATTCTGTTACTGGAGTGGGAACATTAAATTGTCGTCCTAAGTCGATCACTGCTTTTCCAAAAATATCTCCTTCATTTTTTAAACCTTTAGATTCTACATCACGTTGAAAAGATGTTTTAGCATCATAAGGAAAGTGTAAAGCTTTATTTAAAGAATCTTGGACAATTGAATCAGGTAAAATGATATGTTTAGCATTTGCAATAGATTTAATTTCTCTCATAATATGTGCAACATTATCCTTTAGATTGGAATTATCATATACTTGACCAATAGTTTTTGACGCAGCAGCACAAACAAGTCCATAAGCAGAAATAAAAATAAATTTTGACCATATGGCAATGTAAGGGATTTCTTGCCACTCATATAAAATTTGAAACAATTTAAATAAAATAAACACATTTTCAGGCTTAATATCTGGATGTTGAGGGTCAGGACCTAATATGATTTTACCTTCCCCACCCATTTTTGAAATTATTCCTGGTGCTTCAATATGAGTACCAACATATACACAAGCGGGAAAAATGATTCCTTCCTTCAAGAAACTTCGAATTCGTTCATAATTATTAACCCCATTTAATAAAGGAAGAATTAATGTACCTTTTTTTACATAAGGAGTGATGTTTATTATCACTTCATCCAGATCATAACTTTTTACACAGATGAGAAAAAGATCAATTTTAGGAAGTTCTTTAATATTTTCAGTAGCTAATGTGGGATTGCACATAATGGAAGGGAGATTTTCTTGTTTTAAGATTAAACCATTCCTTTTAATTGCATTTAAATGTTGACCTCTGGCAATAAAATATATTTCATGCCCACAGTTGGGATGATTACCAATCATTGCAGCTATTTTACCACCAAAAAAGCCACCAACACCACCTACTCCATAAATACAAATTTTAATTCTATTTCACACCATTTAACATTGATATTATCAATGGTTGATAATTATTATAGTGTCTTAAACTTTTTAAAGATCCATTATCTTATTTTAATTGGATTTTTAACTTAAATTGGTATAATTCATACATTATGGTTGTAATTTGAGTTTAATATTATCTAAATTGAATAAAATGTGATTAAAAAATACAAATTTGAATCAACGAAAAAGAATTCAATTTTATTTCAAGATAAACCGATTGTAATCAGAATATATTTTAGGTAGGTATTATAGAATCATGAGTACCATCTAAAAAAATTCATTAAAGATAAAGTATAAAGATATCCATGGTTAAATCGAATTATCTACAATTGATTGGATTTTTTATTTTCATTATTTTATTTTATACTATTTTGATATATGTAGATAATCTACTAAATAAAAGAATTCCTAATAGTGATTTTACCAAAATTGAAACAATAGTTGAAAATAGAAACAAAAGAATTGATTTACGCTTTATAATACTTTTAAGTATATATATATCTTTTTTTACGTGGTTAACTATGCTATTTTCAAGTTCAAATGATTCTCACATTATTATTTTCGATAGAATAAATCCCGAGAATTTACCCAATACACATCCAGGCCATTATCGTCAATTATATTATATAATTTTAAAAAAGATCAACAAATTTCTTAATTATTTGTTTGAAATAAATGTAGAAACTACATTTTTATATTTCAATGCAGTTTGTTTTGCATTTTGTGCAGTATTATTAAGTATTATTCTTTTTGAAATCGGTTTTAAATCATTTTTAGTTTTGTCATCAATAGCAGGATTTTTTTTGTCAGGTACTATTCTATTTGCTTATAAAGGAAGCACGAATATTTTTGGAGATCCACTTCAATATCTCATTATTGGATTAATAATATATTTTACATTAAAAGATACTCATATACCTATTTGTTTTTTATTCATTTTTGGAACGTTGATAAGAGAAACAACAATTGCAGTTTTATGTTTTTCTCCGTCGTGGCGAATAGAAGCCACGCCAACAAGAAAACAAGGGTACAAAACATTTTAGCTTAAATCAAATTTTTTGCTTTTTTCCTAAAATAGTTTTGTACCCTCATAGTTTTATTTCTTTTTCAATATTTTAAGATATAATTCAGTACAAGAAAAAATAAATAAATATTTACTTGTTCAAATTCCAAACTTTAGGGACAATTCATCTAAATATATTTTTCCAATAGTTTTTTCAAGTTGCATTTTATTTTGGGTATTATATAAATTCATTTTTCTAAATTCTGCAATATTTCCCTTTGAATTATTGTATAATTTAGGTTTTGAGGATACAGATAGAGCAGGATATGAAATCCATGCAGGAATTGGACACATCATAATATATACCTTCATTCCTTTCACCATTTTTTGGATATTTGCAATTTTAGGAATTTGGGCAATAATAAAAATGAAAGAAAAAAAATTTATTGACTTGATTATTCTTTTTTCATCGATAATGTTTATTTTAATTATTTTTATGACCACTTTATTCTTTGGTCATTTTAAAGAGACTAGACTTATTTTTATTAATTTTTATTGCATATTTATTCTAAATTCATATGGAATTGAATTTAGTATAAGCAAATGGAAATCTACACATCCAAAAACTTAGTTCTTTTAGATTTTTTTATAATTTTATAGTTATTGTTTCAATTCACCTAATATGAAATACATACCATAAATAAAAAAAAAGATTAATATCGATAATGTTCTGGTTTGAAAGGCCCTTCTACTTTAACACCAATATATTTAGCTTGTTTTTCAGATAATTTAGATAATTTCACACCTAATTTTGCCAAGTGGAGTCGTGCAACTTCTTCATCTAATAATTTAGGTAACATATATACACCTATATCATGTAGTTTTTTTGCCAATTCTATTTGAGCTAATACCTGATTAGTAAAAGATGCACTCATTACAAACGAAGGATGCCCTTTAGCATTCCCTAAGTTAACTAATCGACCTTCAGATAATAATATAATTGAACGTCCATTTGGAAAATAATATTGATCAACTTGTGGTTTAATATTCACTTTTTTGACACCTGGATAATTGTTTATTCCTGCTACATCAATTTCACAATCAAAATGTCCAATATTGCAAACAATTGCAGCATCTTTCATTTGTATTACATGATCA
>CAYPTZ010000487.1:0-3528 GCA_964413395.1 uncultured archaeon
ACCCTTGTTTTCTTGTTGGCGTGGCTTCTATTCGCCACGACGGAGAAAAACATGAGATTTCAAGTTAATCTCTCCTATTAAAGGCGGATTTTGTCTCATACTATCCTTGATTTATGTCGGTTAAAGATTGAAGAATCCCAAAATTTACCAAAAAATTAGAGATTAACTTGAAATCTCATGAAAAAAAAACTTTATTGATTTTGGAATTGCCATAACCTTTTTTGTTTTATTATTAAATATGACAATTCTCGAAGTTTCAGCAGCATCAGTTACCTATGATTGTGAATCTGAAAGTGAAGGTCGGTATAGGAGATGGGGGGCGACAAAAGCAACAATATCCAATGATTTGTATTATTTAGTTTACGATTCAGAATCAGGGATAGAATTTGGTGGTTTAAGTGATTTTGCTTGGGGTTATCAATTTACGATAGTAGATACCGATGATTATTATTGGAGCTGGACAGATAGTACTGATTTTGGTGTGGATGAGGATGGAGGAGATATAATATCGACTTATTTTTATCTTAAGGGCCATTTAAGATTGAAAGATCATCCCTCTTATGGATATATTTTATGTAAGATGGATCATGTTGCAAATATTAATGATCCATATGATCCCTACATTCAAGAATCCCTAAGTGACTTTTTAGACCATTCAAGTGGATGGTATGCTACAGATTGGCGAGATTTTACGAAAACCGCAGTGTAATATCAAGTTTAGATAATTTATAATATCTATTTTTTTTTTTTAATCTATTAGAAATACTATAGTCGATTTATTTTAGGGTAAATAATGAAATAGATTTATCGCTAAAATTCATCTAATGAATAGAATAATAACTTTATAATAGTATTTTTAAATCACAAAAAAAAAATATATCACAAAGGATCTCAATTGATGGCAATGAATTTAAACAAAAATAAAAAAAAGAAAATTCTGATATTATTTTCAATTATAATTCAAATTCTAATAATAAATTCAATAAATTGTATTGATCAAAATAAAAATGATATTTCACCTCTTAATCAAAATAGCGATTTCAATTATATTTTTGAGTATCGAACTGATGGAATAAAATTATATGATAATTATAATCAGGAGATTAATACCGAAAGATATAAATCATCAATTTCTTACAATTTCTATGCAAATTCTTCAGGGAATTTTTTAAGTAAAAATATAAAAATTTGGAATAATGATGATGTAAATATTTATGAAAAAGAGAAAATTTTTGGATATAATCCTGAAAACTATTTTATTGAATATATTAATGGGACCATAATAGGAAAATGTGTTCTTTTTCTCAAATCATCTGAACTAAAAAATAATGATAAAGATTTATTGCTTTATTCTACTAATAGTGAAGAGAAATATGGAACCGTTGACTTTCAAAATTCTCCACCACTATTATTAAATGTTGGGGATATTCCAATTCAATATACTAGATTGAGTTCATCCAGTAGTTTTATAATGAATTATGGCACTGAAGACGGAGTATTGTTGAATTTTCCTGCAGATTTACTTGATAGTGGCCTTTTTACACTGGTGGGAATAAGCGAAGCGTCTGGATCATCATATTTTCTATCTTCAACATCATTTGAATTAAAAGAATGGACAGAAAATTCCGAAAATTCTAATAGTTTATTTATAGATACTATTAAATCTTTAATGTTTATTTGTATTCCTTTGGGATTATTTATTTTTGTATTAAAATGGATATCTAAGTCAAGAATAACTAAAGAACCTCTAAAATATAAAAAAAGAAAAAGGTGAAAAAATTGAAAGTTAGCCCAAATAATTTTTTATTCTATATATATCCATTAAAGAATTTTTTAAAAAAAAAAGACACACTATATATAGTTCTAGGGTTTGGAATTTTATTCGGAATGTTAGTGGGTATCTCTGATTCTATTAATTCGTATACAAATCTAGAAGTAAAACAAATATTAGATAGTAATACGGTAGACATTAAATTTCAAATGCTAAATAATGAAGATCCTAATTTTTTTAATGATTCGCTTGATTTTTTATCTCAATATCCTATAATTGAAGACATCTATCAAACTCAAGCAGGAATCTTAGATCGTAATTTTACTATCGATGGGAAAAACCAAACGAATTTAGCGGTTTATGGAATCTCTGAGAATTTTTTAAATATATCACGATTTAATAAATATTATGAGGTCATTTCTTTTTCAGATGTTGAACTTACCAATGGAATAATTATTTCTGAACAACTAGCGAAGAACCAAAACTTAAAAATAAATGATAGTATGACAATGGATTTTGGAAATTCGTCTTATAACATTACTCGAGAATATAATGTAGAAGCAATTATATCTTTAAATTACTGTGCTTCTCGATTATTTTATTATGGTCCCTTTAGTGAATATGATGGAATTTCCATCGGTAATCCATTTTCTTATTCAAGTCCGTTTCAAGAAGAAGATGTGATTATTATTTCTAATATAGGCCTTGCTGATGATTTAATAAATATTGGTTCAGAAAATGGTATTGATTCTCACACTATTGAAATGTTTATTAATCATAATATTCCTATAGAGAAAACTAATGAATATAAAGCAGAATTAAGGGATTTTTCAAAAGAAATACAAGATTATTGTGATTTACAACAAACAATATTGAATGAAAATATATTAGTTTGGAATTATGTACTAAATTTTTATGATTTTTTAGATGAAAATATTGTTGGATATCAAATAAAATTATGGCTTGGGTATTTACCTGCATTTATTTTCACATTATTTTTTTTATTTTATTGCTATAAACAATATTATAATTCAAATGAGCCAATGTTTGACCTTCTATCAAAAAAAGGCATCAAACAATCTAAGCAATATAAAATTTTACTATTAGAATCATTTATGATTTCAATATTTAGTTTTTTATTTTCATTAATTGTTAGCAAATTTACTTTTTATCTAATCATGTCATTTATTTTCAAGAATAGCTTGGTTTTTATCCAAATATTTTCTATACCATTTCAGGTGAATCTTTTAATATGGATTTTTGTAATTATCTTAATTTTAAATATTTCAATTTATACTTATGTATATAATCAAAAGATTGATGAACAAAATAATGGTAGGAAGATTCAAAGAAAAAAGTTATTCCAATGGATAGTATTAACAATAATCACATTAGGCCCTTATTTATATTTTTTATTTAGTATATCAAGCCTGTTTAATTTCGATAGTTCACTAAATGAACTATTTTATTATATATTTGTTTATTTATTTTCAATAAGTTTCATTCTATTAATTTATTTCTTGAGTAAATTTGGAATAAAACTCTTGATAGTTCTAATGCGAAAAGTCTCAAAAGAAACCAAAAATGAGTATTTTTATTTTTTTTATAAAATTTTTAAAAAAAAAAAAAAAAGTATCCAACTTATCATTTTTATTTTTGCATTAAAACTGTCATTTTCCATTATTCCTAATAATTATAGAAATATTTTTGAAAGAAGGGTAGATAATCATATTTTTCAGAGCTTTGGTGGAGAATTT
>CAYPTZ010000488.1:0-3527 GCA_964413395.1 uncultured archaeon
AGATTATATTAATGTTGCAAATGAACTAATCGGTCATGGCTTAACTAATTCTTTTTGGTATAAAGCTGTTGGACCAGATATTATTGCTTATGCATTTAACAAAACCCATGAAGTGGATCCTAATGCAAAATTGATTATTAATGAAGGCCTATATTATAATGATGAAACAAAGTGGAATGAATTATGTACCTTAATTGAGGGATTTCTCGCCCAAAATGTTCCCGTACATGGAATTGGTCTGATGTTTTATGGGTATGTAAATGATTGGGTTGCTGATAATATGACAAAAGTCGAGGAATATCTCCAGCAACTCCTTAGCTATGGGCTTGAGGTGCATTTTACTGAAGTTTCTGATTCAATTTTTGTAGGTGGAGATG
Source organism: uncultured archaeon (assembly GCA_964413395.1). Lineage (GTDB taxonomy): Archaea > Asgardarchaeota > Lokiarchaeia > Sigyniarchaeales > Promethearchaeaceae > Lokiarchaeum. Next base: position 378 of record CAYPTZ010000488.1, read on the forward strand.
AAATAGATGGAATAACTCCAGACCAACTACAATCTCAAGCAGAATGGTACCAACAATATATCGATTTAGCAATTAAATATGAGAATATTACCCTAATTAATCCTTTTGAGTACTCTGATAAATATACATATCGATGGGACGATCAGAATATCTGGGTGTCTCCTTCAATTTTTGATTCGAATTATGAGCCAAAACCCGCCTACTATGCCCTGAAACATCGATTAGCAGGGAATACCGAAAAATATATTCATAATTTTACCGATCCTGAGATTAATCCTGATCCTTCCCCTGCCCCTTGGCCTGCTTTCGGGATTGAACCTGAAACAACCTTAACATATCAGGTCCTTGTTGCGGATTATGATGCAACAAATACTTGGCAATTAACTAATGGTTATTCGACATATGGCAATATCCAAGCAGGAGATACATTTGCAGTTGATATTGTGGGATTTCCTGATTTTAGTATGAATTATTGGGCGGCTGCTGATGCATTTGATTTTCGTATTAAAGGAGATTGTTTTTCTACAGTATATTCAACAGGATATGATTTCTTTTCGAATAATCCCGAATTTTCCCCAGATAGAGTTCCAATTATTAATTTCGAGGAGATATTTTCCAATAAGACCATTAATGACCACATGCTAAACTTCCAATATAGTTATTCCGAAATTATTGATGGTGTTCAATTCCCTGGTCCATTCTGGATCCGATCGATCTGTCCTGAAAATGCCCGATGGAATTGGGATGATTTAAGTATAATGATTCAAGGACATAGTCTTTATCAATACGGAGATCCTGAAATAGAGATTGTGAATAATGCCACTATTTTTGGATATCAGTCCGATAATGGGATTTATAGCCGCTGCGAATATTGGAATAAAGATACAGGCACATTAGAGTATTTTAAGTTTATAGGGATCATTGGAGGATTCTATCAAAAATCATTAGAGTTTGAGATAAAGTTGACTGATATTTCGTCTGAGACTAATACGTCTACAGGTTCAACTACATCTACAGAATCATCCACATCTACAGAATCATCCACATCTGATCCCAATTCTCATAAAAAAATTTCTGGATTTAATAGTTTTACCCTCTTGTTAAGTTTAATTTCATTAAGCACTATTCTTATTAGGATTTGGCAAAAAAGACATACTTTCTATCCAGAAAAGAATAGATAGGGAAATAAAAAAGGATGAATGTGATATCATATTGAAAAAATAAAAAATAAAAAATAATCAATTTTTTCTTTTTTCTTTTTTTCAAATTATTCTTTATGGAATTCTCCTAAAAAACCTCATAAATTATCATCTTCATAAAAAAATTACCCCATCATTTTAAGAAAAATATTTTATTTTTCTCAATTTTAAATGCAAATTTTCTAAATTTTTTATAATTTATTTTTTTTATTCACCTAAAAATCGAAATTTGCCATTATTACTAAGTTATTATTATCACAATGTCATTAAGTCAGACAAAAATCGACAGAAAGAACTTCTAAATTTAAATTGTATTTTGTGATTATTGTAATAAAACGGATTAATTTTAAAATCAATGTATTTTAAACATCCAGAACAATTAATATCATCTTTATTTGTAGAGATAGCCTTTTTTGATTCAAAATTTCCGAAATCTATAAATTCCCTCATTTTTTTGTCTTAAATATATTATTAATACCAGTAAACGAGGGGAAGACCGTCAGTATCCTGATTTTACAGTGTACCAATATGGGTCTCAAAATTCATCTCAAAGATCTTCTGTTTCTTCATCTTCTCCGGCTTCTTTGTTATCTCCTCTAATTGGGCAAACCCCCCTAAATTCTTAAAATCTAACCAAAATTCTTCCATCGTTGCCCTAAATAATTATAGTTCCTGTTCTACTTCTCCTCTTTCATCTCCTCTTGTCCCCTATACAAATGGATCTGTAGCACTTGGTCATGATATTGTTCACGATCCCATCAGCTTTCCTGAAGGTTCTCCTCTCGCTTCTGTATCTTCCTTCTCCTGGGCCTTTTCCCTCCCCTATGCCATCATTGCGAAAGATGTCCCGATTACTACTCTCTTAAAACAAATTAGCCGTAATTTAGCGGCCGTAACAGGCTTAATGGACTTTGCCTATCGTTATTTTTATACTCCCCTTTCCCGCTACTATGCCAAATATCACTCCTTACCTGTTGATTTGTCTCTGGTTTTTGCCCTCGCCCTTCGCTATCTTCATCAAAATCCTTACGCAGCACGGGAACAGCAAAATCTCCACCAAGCCATTAGTATGCGAGGCCGCGAATTTCTCGAAGATCCCACCTTTTGTAAGACCATTGCCTTTAACAACACTCTCCCCCTTTGGCTCGAAGGTTTTCTCTTTCATGGGCAAAAAATCTTCTTAGATCTGACAGCTTGTGATAACATCACCCAACAATTTCTCATTTTAACGCTTTTACAGCATATTGATACTCTCACTAAAAATCGCAACTTCCTGCAGAGTGAAACTCTCCAGAATCTGCTGGTGTTTGATGAAGCCCATTGCATCTTTGCAAAACCCCAGGATATTGATATGAAATCTGATGAAAATATTCGCCAAGGGGCCATCAATAATGCCATAAATCCCTATCTGCTTGAATTTCGGGCGCGAGGCGTGGGCTGCGTTATTGCGGATCAAAGCCCTAGTAAGCTTATGCCGAGTTTACGGGATCAAACCGCCTTAAAACTATTCTTTCGCATTGGCGGTGAGTGTGCCAAGATGTATACTACTACTCCAGATTTACAGGAATTTATCATGCACCAACCCCAATATCATTGCGTCGTCATGGATGGCACACTGGGAGAACTCTATCAGATTCGTACTCTTCCAAAAATAGATTAAATGAATCGCAAAGAATTCTAGCAGAATCAATCTCATCCCTAAAAACAGTGATATTATAAGCTTTATTATCATGAATGTGTCAGTATATATCTATTCAATTTTTTTTTTTGGAGAAATTATGGCACTGTTCAAGTAGAGGTAAAACATCCATTTAAATTTTTAAGATTGATAATCGTCGTTGGAATAATTCAGATCGTTTATTTTTTCCCCTTTGCATTCATTAAGTGCAAATATTGGCACCGCTATGTGCATAGCTTCGTACTTGAAATCCCAAGGAAGTCTTCACTGATA
>CAYPTZ010000489.1:0-3517 GCA_964413395.1 uncultured archaeon
TTGCAACAGTATTGTAAATTCAATGATATCTTGCTGAGCAAGACCTGATCGTGATATATTATATTCAATATTAGCAATAGTGGATTTCTCAAATAACCTGATGGAGTTTTGTTTTTTAATCAGGAATGTAATTCCCTTTTCATCAAAAGTAACTGAATCCCATTTTCTTACCAGATTTCGCATTTCAATGAAGTTTTTCACAAAAAGAAATAGTGCTAATACTAAAAATCCTCCAGATATGAATACATCATTTAAGTAAATCTTGGAAAAATCCAAATTAAATATGCCTATCAGAAATAAGGCTCCAAAAAAAATGGAAAGGTAGATATATGCATAATGATACCATATTGAAGCTATTTTAAAAGGATCTCCTCGAGTATAGGTAAACCTATTTTGAGGAAATTCTTCATTCGTAGAATTTAAATTTTGACTCATCACACTCATTTATGTGTTATTTTTACTTCTAATAAAATTATTTTTAATACATTTGATTTTGTCAATATTAGCTCATGCTACTTAAAAAAATTTTAAATAAAATTCTCTCGAAAATTGGAAAGTTAGAATTTTATTAAGATAGAAGATGAAAAAAATTTATGTTTAGCAAAATTAGTTTATTGATCTTGAAATTTATATTCTTAGGAAATAGAGTGAAATGGTGCAATTACTGAAAGAATTAACATAAATTTTTAAATTTTCCAGTATAACTATAATTATAATTTTTGCGCCATTTGTGTAGCGGTTAGCATTTCAGGTTCCCAACCTGGAGACCCGGGTTCAATTCCCGGATGGCGCATCTTCAATTTCCTCATATATAGAGTCATATTGAGTATTCAAACCTTCCAGATTTAGTATTTACTTCATTAGGCATCATATTTTAATATATTTAAGAATAAAATCGATTTTTTGTTAGAATAAACATCAGGAAAACTAGTTTAAAAAAAATTTATTCATATTTTTGAAATTTTCTGACTTCTTCATTTTTTACAGATTCAATACTCTAGGTAAAGAAATATATTAAAAAAGACAAAAACGCTTTCATTAATAACTCCAAACACTTTTACTTCAACACACAATTAATTTCATAATATATCATATAAGGAGTTTATTACGTAAAAAGACACTGCGTTCCATCGGGTGTGCTCTCTTAAATATCAGTAAAAAAAATAGCTTATTCCATTTTTTGGACAACTTCTTCAAGGTTATTTTTGTCTGCATATTTTATTAGTAATTCTTCAATATTTTCTAAACCATCAAATACAAGATTGTCAAATCCATTCATCAAATCTAATTGTTTATCGGATAAATGATGAAGTGATTTTTGTCTGAGCTTTCTATCTTTACTTGGGCCTTTTTTTCCAAAAAATGAATTTATTTCTGTCAATTTCTTCGCAAGGTTATTTGCTTTTATAATGGCTAAATATTCAGGGATTAACAAAGCTGAAACACCTACCGAATTATAGTAATATTGCTCTACTCCTCCATTTCCAACTTCATATCTAAATAACATTAAATCTGCAAATATTTTTATTTCTTGAGGAAAATTCTCCCATCCTATCATCTCTTCAAGTTTAGAAATCCTTTGAAAAAAATTATCGACATCAAACATATTTATAGTGTAAAATATTAATTTATGAATATTTGCTTTTCTACTAAAATTCCCATGAAGAATTCGCATTCTTACGTAAGAATATGGCCTAAACCCTCATGGGTGCATTACGTAAAAAATCGATACATTCCAGATGGCGCATCTTCAATATCCTTATATATAGGGTCATATTGAGTATTGAGGCCTTCCAGATTTAGTATTTACTTCATTAGGTACCATATTTTAATATATTTAAGAATAAAATCGATTTTTTGTTAGAATAAACATCAGGAAAACTAGTTTAAAAAAAATTTATTCATATTTTTGAAATTTTCTGACTTCTTCATTTTTTACAGATTCAATACTCTAGGTAAAGAAATATATTAAAAAAGACAAAAACGCTTTCATTAATAACTCCAAACACTTTTACTTCAACACACAATTAATTTCATAATATATCATATGGTTCCATATGATAACATATTAAAAAATAGGATTAATATAATTTATTTAGCTTGAGTATAATATAATAGATGAACAATTACTATAAAGGAACGCTAAATGGAAGTTTTGATTCAATTTTTTGTTCTTTAGGAGCGTTTGAAAATATAAAATCTATAGAAATGGCACTACCAGAAGCTAATTTACTCTGGGGTATTAAAATTGGATCAAAACTAATTAGTGGAAGTAAAGTTGGGAATTTTTTAAGTAGAGGATACAGTGAAATGGTCACTATGGTATCTACAATTATAATGCAATCAAAGCTTAAAACAGATAAAATTTATTTTGAAATAATAATTTCTTTGAAAACAAAAATGTTTGAATTATATAATCCCATCACTAATCTACTTAATAGCATCATTTATACTTTAAAAAATAAGGGGAAAAATATTAAATATACAGAAACTGGAAAAAAAGAAAAAATAATTGGAAACGTGAACATACTCGATAGACCAGAACCTTGGATTTGTCCACAATGCAATTGTCATAATATTTTTACTAATGATATATGCCCTCAATGTTATAATAGGATTCAATAAAAATGAGATGGATATTATGTAAAAGTGATTGGGAGTAATTTTCATTAGATGAAATTCTTCTTTAACTAGACCAGAATCCTTTTTTCCAAATTTTTCTTGGTTTTAATAAGGTTTTTTCTAAAATATTTTCAGATTTCTAGGAAAATAATGATATTATAATTTCAGGTGATATAAAATTGGTAGGTTCTACATTTATTTGTAGGTTCTACTTGAATTAAACACATGTTTTACCCCACTTCTTCACTACTTAGTAGGTTCTACCGCACTTTTGAAAAGATTTTGGTGTCAGTAGATATAGGAAAATGATAGTCATCATCCCAGGTGATACTTAGAATTAGAATATTTCCAATTTTTCAAAAATTACGTAAGAATAAGCGTTAAACCCCTTTTGGCGCGATACGTAAGAATCGTTAGCGTTCCGGATGGCGCATTCATTTTCCATTGGTTTCCGAGACTATCCTGATATTTAACACAATTTGTAATACTAAAATGAAGTTATTATTAATATTGTAATTCATTTTTATGATTACTATTATTTAACACCTAAATTTAAGATATTAAATTAGTGTCTAAATATATTATTGTATTGTAAACTTCAAAATCATCTAATTTTCAAGAATTTTTTTTTATTACTAATTCCAATTTGGTATTTTATAAAAAAAAAAATAGACAGCTCAGAGGAGCAATCTTTTCATTAACTAATTCTTTGATTATATTGGGTATTATCCTTCTTTTTTTTGAACCAATTTTTCCAATTCCTCAGGTATTTGTTGCAAAAAAGCTAATGTCATACTTTTCTCCTCTTCACTGCCTTCCAATTTCCAACTCCATTCGATTATTTTCCTCTTTTTATCTTTTAAATCCTGAAAATTCAAATATTTCATGTGTGAAA
>CAYPTZ010000490.1:0-3510 GCA_964413395.1 uncultured archaeon
TTATTTCTTTGGTGCAGTGATAATTCCATTTTTTACTCTCTGGGGAAAATTGGAATTTAGAGAGATGATGATTTTAGAATCCATTTTTATGATGGCAATTCTAATATTAGAAATTCCAACAGGAATTATTGCAGATAAATTTGGAAGAAAAATTTCTATGATATTAGGTTTTATAGTAAATTTAATTGCGATATTAATATATTCATTTACACGAAATTTCTGGTGGTATGTATTAGGAGAAATAATATGGGCATTATCAGTTGCATTAGCATCAGGGGCCAATGAAGCACTTCTTTATGATACATTATTAATATTGGGAGAAGAAAAACACTCTCAACAATATTTCGCACGTATGAAAAGCTTTATGCTAGGAGGAATTATGGTTGGATCCATTATAGGGAGTATTTTAGTGACAAAATATTTTGAAATTCGCTTTACAATGTTATTTTCTATTATTCCAATTATGATTGCTGTTCTAATTTCATTCCTAATATTCGAACCAGAAGAACATATGCAAAAAGAAAAAGATTCTGCCTTTCAAATCTTTAAAAACGGATTAAAAACAATAAAGAACAACAAAAATCTTCAAATTATAATATTTGATATGATAGTACTAAATGCAATTGCCTACTATAGTATTTGGTTGTGGAACATTCGATTAGATGCATTAGGAGTTAAAATAATATATTTTGGATTTATTCAAAGTGGAATGTTATTAACCCAAATATTTCTCCTAACATTTATTCAAAAGATAGAAAAAATTCTGCAATCTAAAAAAAGAGTTATAACTTTTACAGGATTGGGAATGGGAGTGGGATTTATTCTATTTGGTAGTTCTAATATAATATTATTGGCTTTGATAGGGCTATTTTTAGCCGCAGGATTAGGATTATCACGACCAATCATTATGCAAAATTATATGCAAAAATATATTGAGACGGAACAACGAGCAACAACCATCTCTACAATTTCAATGATGGAAAAATTATTAATCGCAATATTTAATCCAATTATTGGGATTTTAGCAGAGTTAAACCTATCATATGTACTTATTGGTTTAGGTGTAATTGCAATTTTACTAAATAGTTGCTCTCGAATACAAGAAGCACATTTAATTGATTAATTTTTCTTTTTTTTAATGGTTTACGAATGTTAGTGTTTTAAAAATTTTTTACAATTTTTCTTATTTTCATTCTTAGTTTTAATAAGAATTTTTGATATTAAATTTTTTAACTGAAATACAAAAAATGTCCAAAATTATACCAACCCTATTTATGTATAATAATTATTTTACTAAAATACTCCATGATATGGAGTTATCGATAAAAAAAATATAAAAAAAAAGTTGAAATAATAATGCAAAAAAAAAAAATAAGTTCTTTAGTTTTCTTATTGGTTGTCTCTTCTTTAGTATTTATTCAGATTCCAACTATTTCAGCAGCACCACCAGAAACACTTAAAGTTAAAGTTACTCTTTCACATGTTTGGATTAAGACTGATTTTTGTCATTGGGGGTCATCACAAATGGAAATCTGGTGTGGAGTAGCCGAACAAAAAATTGATGGTGATCAGGTAAATCACTCACGTTATTCTGGTGATAAAAAGACAGTAAGTTCAGGTAATACTTACAATATTGGAAAAGTAATTTTTGATAAAGAAGTTTCACGCACATCTAAAATTGTTATCTTTCTAAATACTGAATTTTCTTATAAATTCCTATATATTTTTCCCATGTTTGGGAATGATATCGAAATTGTTTTTCCCAAAGTAGAGAATATTATTAAAGCAACTGAAATCCCTATCCCTCTTATTTCAGTTTTTTCTGGTCTTTTTACTCCTTATGGTTTATTTTATCCACTTTTTTGTGAGTCTGGTAATATATATTGGTTTTATTTAGAACCGTATAGTCTTTAGATAGATTTTCTCCAATTTTTTTTTTTTTCTAAATCACTGAGTTTTACATCAATAGTAATCAATAATTACGAGATTTAGTTTACTAAAATAGAAAAAAAATTATTTTAAAAATGTCAATCCAGGATACAGTGGAAAATGACTGGTTAATTCAATAATTTCCGATTTCACCTTGTTGCACACTGTCCTATCCCCTTTTGATTTAATTATTTGAGCAATACCACTTGCTATTACTTTCATTTCGGGTTCTTTCATTCCTCGAGTTGTGATTGCAGGCGTTCCAATCCTTATTCCAGAAGGATTAAAGGGCGATGCAGGTTCATAAGGAACAGTATTTTTATTCACGGAAATACCAGAAATATCAAAAGCATTTTGCATTAATTTTCCTTGGCCCGTTAAATCGTTAGGACGCATATCAATTAAAATTAGATGATTATCTGTTCCATTTGTTACTAATTTAATCCCTAACACCATTAATTCTTCAGCCAACGCTTTAGCATTTTTAACAATTTGAAACGCATATTCTTTGAAATCGGGTTGCAAAGCTTCTTTAAAGGCAACAGCTTTTGCAGCCGTTGCATTATCATGAGGTCCGCCTTGTAATCCAGGAAATACTGCCGAATCTATTAATTGATCTAAATTTTTCTTTGAATTTGGATGATACAAATCATGTAATCGATCTTCAGTCTTGCTCATGATCATTGCTCCCCGAGGACCTCGTAAACTTTTATGTGTTGTAGTCGTTACAACATCTGCATAGGGAATAGGGCTTTCATGTACCCCCCCAACAACTAATCCTGCAATATGCGACATATCTGCCATATGGTATGCATTTATTTCTTCGCATATTTCTTGAAATACTTTGAAATCGATTTTTCGCGGATAGGCAGTTAAACCGGAAATAATCATTTTTGGTTTTTCCTTTATTGCGATTTTTCGAACTACATCCATATCAAGCATTTCAGTTTCTTTATTAACATCATAACTCACGCATGTATAATTCTTGCCAGAAAAATTGACAGGACTACCATGGGTTAAATGGCCCCCAGAGGTTAAATTGAATCCTAAATATTTATCTTTTAAGTTTAATAAGGCGAAGAATACTGCTTGATTGGCAGGTGATCCTGAATAAGGTTGCACATTTACATTTTCACACCCAAATAATTTTTTAGCCCGATCTATTGCAATTTGTTCAATCTCATCAATAATTTCGTTCCCCCCATAGTATCGGCGGCCTATAAAACCTTCTGAGTATTTGTTGGTAAGTATACTACCAATTGCTTGGAGTACAGCTCGTGAAACGCAATTTTCCGAAGGTATTAATTCAATGCCTTCTTCTTGCCGTTTTAATTCTCGGAGAATTGTATCGGCAATAACTGAATCGGATTTAACTATATCATTCATTAAATTCATGCAAATTTACCTTTATTTACTTTTTCAAAGCTAATAAAATTTGTATTATTTAAATATTTTTTTGAAAGGAAATAAGAAAATGGGCAATTATTAATACTTAATTAAAAGATTGAAAGAAAAATGAAATAATTAGAAATAAAAATGCAGCTGATGGGGGGTAGGCTCCCCTCTTAGAGAGCATTTTAT
>CAYPTZ010000491.1:0-3507 GCA_964413395.1 uncultured archaeon
ATAATGGTAATAATCTAGAAATATTAATGAGAGAAAAAAAAAATGTTGGTTTTATTCTTTAAACCATCTAAATTATTTTTGGTTTTTTAATTTTAGGAATATATTGATTTTTATAAATTTCAATTATCTTATCACAATCTTGCTGGATCTCATCTAACCAATAAGGATTTTTAAGTGATAATGTTTCAGCATTTAAATTTCTGTCTCGAAGCTGTTCAATATTATAATCTTTTGAATCTGGCCATTTAGAATTAATTTCTTCTAGCCAATTTGGAGGAAGGGGATCTTGAATTTTTTCATTTAGTAATGTTGCTAGAAATATCGTCCATGATCTTGCAACTACACTAATATTGTAGCCTCCTCCCCCTATTGCAAGTAATTTATTATTACAATATTTTGTTGTATATTGGTTTATTTTTTTAAATAATTTTTCATGCCCTTCTATGGAAAGACCTAAATTTGTTAGTGGATCTGAATAATGAGTATCTACCCCTGATTGCAATACTAAAATTTGTGGATGATATGCTTTCATTATTTCTGGAACAATTGATTCAAAAACTTCTAAATATTGCGAATCTGTTGTTTTTGGTGGCAATGGTACATTAAATGCTTTATATTTCCCCATATTTTTTCCAATTTCATGAATATGTCCTGTACCTGGGAAAAGAGTTTTTCCATCTTGATGAAAAGATAATGTTAATACATTTGGATCTTCATAAAAAATTTCTTGAACACCATCTCCATGATGGGCATCGATATCCAGATACATTATTCTAATATCTGGTTCTTTTTTTTGAATATATTTAATAGCTATTGCAACATCATTTAAAAGACAAAAACCGGATGCCATACCACGTCTAGCGTGGTGAAATCCTCCTGAAATGTTAAATACTCGTGTTTTACCCTCTCGAACAATATATTCGGCAGCAGTCATGGATGATCCGCTTGCCATTTTTGCTGCATCGAACATTCCTGGAAATATGGGATTATCACCTGGACCTAATCCATATTCCGCATAATATTCATATGGATTTGCTTGGTCTAAATTTAATTCTTTTAATTTTTCTACATATGATTTTTTATGGATTGTTGTAATTTCTTCTTCTGTTGCATCCCGAGAATTAATAATCTTAATATTTGGATGATCAAATAGCTTATATTTTCGCATTAATGAATAAGTCAGTTCAATTCTGAGTGGGGTTAATGGATGTCCCTTTCCAAAATTATATTTATTAAAATCTTTATTATAAATGAATCCTATCTCCACAATTAAAATTAGTTATTTATGATATTTCATTTTATTTTTTTAAGAAAATTCTTAATTTTCAATTTTACATTTCACGACTCTGTTAGAATGTTCATTTACTAATATTGATTTTAAAAATATGAAAATTCAATCTTATTAAAAAAAAAATTTCCTAGATATGATATTTTTTATTTTATTCATCATCTTTTAGGTAATTTCCTAAAGAAGTAGCTTCTTGTCCCTGTTTCTTGATTCTAATAGTTGGACCAATTCCTAAAGCCTGTCTTTCCAATTGTTGGACTTCAATCAAACTTATAATTCCTCTTCGAATCAAACCTTGTTGAAGGTAATTTATTAATAAGTCTATTTCGGAAACGATTTTTGCTGGGAAAAGTTTGTTTATGATAAAATTATATGCTTTTTCATTATTTTGTTTGATTTGGTAGATATATTGTAATGCATTTGGTTGTAGTAAGACATTCATTACTTGTTCAATTCTATCATTCAAAGTGGGGAATTTTTGTTGAGATTGCTTTTCTGCGAATTCTTTTTGTTTAAGTAGAGCTTGCATTCGTTGCATTCTAAGACGTTTTAATTCATAATCTTCATCATCACTCATTGAAATCAATATAGTTAAAATCCACAAAATTCATAAATTTTCCGACTTTGTAAAAAATATCAAACAAATTTAAATATACACTAAATTTGTTCATTTTAACCTATGTTATAAAACGAGATAAATACTATGAAATTAATTCCAAATCTTATTCCTTTTAATTTAAATTATCCAACTAAAAAAAATATTCCTCAAAATTTATTGAATTCAGAAATCTCATCACAATTCATTCCCACAACAAAATTAATTCCTTTTAAAGAACAATACAATAATGAAATTAAGCCACATATTATTAGACATATCCATTATCAATTTGGGGTTATTGGAAAAAGGAAAGTAATTCAATTTTTTTTCAGAAAGACTCCATATAGAATGGTTTATAATAATGCTTCAGATAAAAACGCATCTAATTTAATGGAAGCATTTCCTCCAAATGTATCTATGCCAAATTTATCGGTTTCTTCATCTATTGCCCGAATTTTAAGAGAAAATGCACTAAAATGGATCGTTGAGGCTTTTTTCTCTGAATTGAACTATATTTCATTCGATGAACCAATATTAGATGGAGTGAATCCTGATTGTTTTATTATTCCATCTATTCAAGCCAATAAAATCTTAGATTTTAATGAAAAATATAAAAATAATCCAAATGAATTAGTTGAAATTGAATTAAAGGATGCGATTTTTGTTGAGATAAAGGCATATCACAAATCATGCCTAGTTGGTGAAAAAGAACTTCTTCAAGCGTTTAATTATGCTCAAAAGGGTGGTAAAGCATTACTTATCACAACAGGAACTATTGGAACTTTTGAAACTGTTGAATCTATAAATAAATCCTTAATAAATACTGCTCGAACAGAAGAGGGTGTATATGATTTAGAGTTATTTCAAAAATTTATGGGTAAAATAAAAAGTAAATATCGTGGTTTAATCAAGAAAATTGATATGAGAGAAGGGCAAGATTCATTTGATACAAGAGGAATTTATATATCTGAAAGTTCTAAATTAAAAAAAATGTATAAATATACAAAAGGTTGGCCAGATAAAATTGAATTTAAAGAATTAAAAACACCAAATGATATAATGGAATTTTTATCTTCTAATGTAAAATTAGGAATTGTACATCCCGATGCTTTTGAATCTCTTTTGAAGAATAAAGGATTAACTAAAGTAGCTGCTTTACTTACCCGAATAAGTGATTTATATCTTGAAGAAATCATATTAAACCCTACCTTACTATATCCACGATAAAAAAAAACATATAAATTATTGGATATAACCAGAAAAAGTGATTATATGGATTTGTCCGAATTTCCTGAAAGTGAAATAATTGGCTCTGATTATTCTGATGTAGATTATAAATATATGAGAGCTGCAGCAGAACAAAGTAGTAAAATTTCTAAAGATGAATGGGAAAAAATTTTAGATGAACATTCAAAATTCATTAAAGCAGGGGGCGGTAATGGTTCATGGCAAACAATGAATTTAAATGGGGTTGTTTTAGGATTATATTCTGGTAGCAAAATTGACATAGGCTCTCATGCTTTACTGAATAATCGAAGTCTTTCTAATTTAAAATTATCAAAGGTAATGGCAATATGTTCTTGTGTCGCCAGCACAATCGCATAGAGCTCCCGCTGGCGAT
>CAYPTZ010000492.1:0-3504 GCA_964413395.1 uncultured archaeon
TGCGATTTTTAAAAGTTCAACCCATTCTCCCAGCTCTTTTTCAATTAAATCATTAAATGAGGGATATTTAAATTCAGTATTCGTAGTATCGAACTCATCATCTTCAAATCCAAATCGGTCTTTATATATATCAATTTTTTGTCGAAAATTTGTTAAAATGGAATTATCTTTTTCATTTTCCTCAGTAATTTCTATATTTATATTTTCGTTCAAAATTTGAGACATTTCATATTGTAATGACCTTAATCGGGAGATAAATAACTGATATAGCTCAGTTGATAAATTATATTGTATCAATAGCCATTTATTTAAATTTGAATATACACATAGGATTTTTTTGGCATAAAGTTTATTATCGCAATAATCCTCAGCAGCTAAGGGATCTAAGTAGGAAAAAAGAGTAAAAATTAATGCTTTCAATCCGAATTGCAGAGTAAAACGCTGAGATTTTGTGTGCTTTTCTTTTACAATAGAGCTCTGCAAAGGCAAAATCTTGATCTTATATTCATTTTCTAATACATATAATCCATCTCGATCCATAACCTCAAGGAAATCTTGAATTTCTTGTTCAAATAATTGATATTTTTTAAACGTAACCGATTTTTTTATATTTGTTAAGAATTTTTGCATGATAATATGAATATTATCTCCCGAATGATTCATTGATGAAGAAGCACAAATTAAATCGTTGTTAATATCTGATGTAATTTCTTTAGCTAATTGATCATTAAATGAATTTATTAAAGAAAAATTATCATTTAATTCATCGAAAAGCTCTATTTCTTCTTCAAAATGTGGTTCTTTAGACAATTTTTTAAATTTAAATTCAATATTAGTATTAGATTCTGATGGAGATTTCAAAATTTCGACATAACCTGTATCATGAATCTTAACTTGAGTTATAACATGAGATAAATCATAATTATTCGTGTATTTTAAATAAAGTTCTTCCTCTTCATTGATCAATTCTTCATATTCACATTGAGAATCTGTTTCCGGCACTCTCCGTTTTCCTTTGATACATATGGGAAAGTATAAATGTTTATTTAAAGAACCAGAATATATTTTTTCTAAAGCAACTTTATGATCCCAATTATCTCCAAAATCATATAGATATGATAAAGATTTTCGATCTTCCGAAAAAACTTCTTTCAGCTGGATCTCATCTTCCCAGCGTGTTGAATTGATATCATTATTAACTGCTGTTTGATTATTCCAAAATCTAGAAAAATTCCAATTTTTATTGTCAGATTCATTTATATCAGAACGCATCTGAATTCGAAATGGTGTCCAAAATCCTTTTCTTGGAAAATAGAACTCATGTAAATGACAATCATCCCATTCAAATGCTTGCTGAATTGCTTCATGTAAATCTTGGAAATTTGCATTGCTAAAACATAAGATCCGGCGCCATATGGGAGGAGAAATATGCTTTAAAGAAATCTTCAATTGATAAATTTGGTTTTGACGAGGATTTATACATTCAGTTAATACTTCTTTCTTTTTTTTTCTACCCATCAAATATTAAAATTTTCTATTAATTTATTAAATATCGTATTCATATGTTAATAATTTTTATCCATTTTTGATTATTATAAAATTTTCCAATACTAACTGTATTCTTTAGTATGTATCCTTTTTTTTAATAATAAATAAAATTTAATGGATCACATCGATATATTGATAGAGGAGAATGGCATCAAAATCTATTTCAATTACAGAGGATGTTTACAAACTTTTAAAACAGTTTCAATTAAAAGGAGAGAGTTTTTCTCAAACAATTTTACGTTTAATCAAACGCCAAGAAAATATTCTTAAACTAGCAGGAGCTTGGAAAAAGATCCCAAATAGTCAGAAGCTCTTGAAGTTGTTGAAAAAGTGGTTGAAAATGCGCGAAATCAACCTAATCAACCTATAAATTTGATTTAATAAAAGATTTTAATTTCATTAAAAAAAATATGAGCATTTTAATTGATTTAAATATAATAATTGGATTTCTTAAAGGAGAGCCAAAAATTATAGAAAAGATCAACGAAGCTGTTAAAGAAAATATTCCTCTTTTTATAAGTTCGATATCAGTTTACGAAGTATATTTAGGAATCATTGCAAATTTATTCTTAAAGCAGGGTAGACCTCATATTGTGGATTACTTAATTAATGATTATAATCAACTTCTTCAAACGTGCAATATTTTAGATTTTACCAAGGAAGCTGCGGAAAAAAGTGCAAATATTTATGCTCAAGCACAAGGAAAGGGCATTACAATTAAACAGAATGATTGTTTGATCGTAGGAACTGCTTTGAATTATAGTATTTCGAAAATTTATACTCGAGACAAACAGGATTTCAAAAAAATCAACCAAATTTCTGGACTATTATTTATATCCTTGTAGGAATTTTATAAGAGATACATTTTAAATTTAATTTGTGGAATTTAAATTATTTCTGTGGAATTGAGTATTTTGAAAATGATTGAGAATGATGATCTCAAACCACAATCGATTTTTATCTTCCTCATGCAGATAGCAAAATAAATCACTATTATAAATTTTCTATGAAAGATTGAGAATAAGCTACTTTTTTTGATAAAAAATGGGAATAAATATAAATAATACAACTTCTTCGGAAGAAAGTTTGAGAATGGACAACATTCGAAGATCATTAAAGTGAAAATTATAAATTTCTAGATAGCATTAATTTATTATAGTTTTCAACTTAATTTCTATTGAATTTTTTCAGAATACTTCAATATTTCACTGATTAAATCAATAACTCCCACATTTTTTATTGTTTTGATGCAGACTTGATCCAATTTTTTGGAGTGATATTGTTACAGAATTTTAGGAAAGGTTCCATTTTGTTATCGAACTTTTGATTCCTTATTTGCTTTCCATTTTTTGTCTTAATAAAATATGGTATCAGATGCACTCCAATCTTATTATTAACACAGTTGTTTCTTTGCTTTAAGATCATACTTTTGCTCTTTTATTGGATCTTCCAAAATATTTCGATATATAAAAGATTTTAAAGCATAAACGTAACCAATTGCCTTAGATGTGCCAGGTAAACTAGAATAATGTTGGAACATTAGGGATATCCATTTTTTTTTTAATTCCATCCCCAATTTATGCTTGAAGGCAAAAATCCATGCCCATCCAATCTCACCTTTCGAGGGAAACTTTTCTGCGATTTGATCTGCCTTCTTGATATAATCAATTGCATTTATTATTTCAGATTCTGGTTGGGAGAGTAAATTAACAGATTCCGCTAAATAACAGAGAATCATTAATTCTTGTTCTTGAGAATATTTCTTCAGCAGAATTGCTTGATTAGAAAAATAATTTCGACCATAGTTTGATATGTCTTTAAAGAATAGAATTTGATAGAGTTGTGCGAGACCTCGGCTTAAAAGGAATTTACCTGAATCTTCATTAAACACTTCTTCGAATTGCAAATACATTGAAAACAAGAATAAACCAGGAACAATCTCTTTTTTTTTCTTGA